>JAZNKQ010000016.1:0-13017 GCA_045578645.1 Lachnospiraceae bacterium | reverse complement strand
TTGGCCTCCGACTTCCGTAAAGGTTAAAATAACTCAAAACAAGCAGCACAGAAAAAAGCAACGTTATAATAATTATTATTTCGTCTGAAATACTGCTTCTTTCATCGCGACGTTCCGTCGCTCCGGTTCTTTTCCCGGCTCCGCCGGAAGCATTCTTTGCCGCCTTTTGGCTGCCTGCAGCTCCTTTTCTGCCCGTACTCTTTTTTACCGTACCCGCCATAATTTTCCTGCCTTCCTACAGTAATGAAGATATTCCGAAATAAATCAGAACAATGACACCAAGAACAATCCGATACCATCCGAACACAACGAAATTATGCTTCTTAAGGTATCCTACGAGAAATCTTATCGCAAGCACCGAAACCACAAATGCAGTAAGCATTCCGAGAACCAAAACCGCGATTTCCGTGCTAGTAAACGAAAAGCCGTATTTAACAATCTTGACGAGACTTGCACCGACCATAGCAGGAATTGCAAGATAAAACGTGAATTCCGTAGCCGCAAGCCTTGATGCACCGAGAAGCATCGCACCTATTATCGTAACTCCCGACCTTGATGTTCCGGGAATCATCGAAAGCACCTGAATCAGACCTATAAAAAATGCCATCCTGTAGCCTATCATATTGGCCTGATATACCGTTACCTCTCTCTTTATTTTACCCTTTTCAATAATAATAAAGAATATTCCGTAAAGAATCAGCGTTACCGCAACCACTGCATAGCTTCCGAGCATCTCATCAATTATATCATCAAAGAGCAGCCCGAGCACCGCAAACGGAATGCATGCAACCAGAATCCTGAACCACAGCTGCCATACTTCCGGTTTTATAAATTTCTTCTTTTTATCCAACGTAAACGGCCAAAGCTTTTTCCAGTAAATCAAAACCACTGCCATGATTGCCCCAAGCTGAATTACGACAATAAAAAGCTCCGTAAACCCTTCTGAAATACCGGGTCCCTTCAGCGAAAAGAATTCATTAACAAGAATCATATGTCCGGTACTGCTTATCGGGAGCCACTCTGTAATCCCCTCCACAATTCCGAGCAGTATTACTATCATAATCTGAGCAAATTCCATATATAATACTTATCCTCCAAAAACTATTTTTCCCTTTCATCAATCAGTGCATGAAGCTTTTTCATTGCACTGTCTATTCCCCCGACATCATTTATCAGTCCTGCTTCAACTGCCTCTTTTCCAACCAGTATCGTACCGAGGTCATTCGCAAGTATACCTGTTCTCAGCATAAGCTTTTCAAGTCCTTCTTTGGTAATCCTTGAATGCCCTGAAACAAAATCCACAATTCTTCCCTGTATCAGCCTGAAATGCTCAAAGGTCTGAGGTGCTCCTATAACAGGTCCCGTCATTCGAACCGGATGCAGTATCATTGTTGCACTCGGAACAATAAATGAATAGTCGGTAGCAACCGCAAGCGGAACTCCGATTGAATGACTGTCTCCGATAACAAGTGAAACACTCGGTTTACTTAACGATGCTATCATCTCAGCAATGGCAAGACCGCTCTCCACCGCACCGCCGATTGTATTAATCAGCAGCAGAACACCATCAATTTCCTCGCTGTCCTCAAGCTTTGCAAGCTGCGGAAGAACATGCTCGTACTTTGTTGTTTTAGAGTTTTTGGAAAGAATATCATGCCCCTCTATCTCTCCGATAATACAAAGCAGATGTATTCTGTGTTTCGTACCCTCAAGTGTAAGCTGTCCGTATTCTTTTACCCTCTCATCATCAGTGCCGGCATCCTTTTCATTACGTGTTTCATCGTTATTCATTATTTCACATTGCCTCCGTTTCTGGAATATTTCTTCCTAGTATCTGAAATATGAATAATGATTATGCACTGATTGTTCCGGTTAATCGATAAAAGAGCAAGGCTGCAACCCCTTGCTCTTTTAGTTTATTTCATTTGTATTCTTTAGTCAATAAACCGAAATAATTATTTTACATCCTTAATGCTGAAGGAAATACGTCCCATCTTGTCCTTGCCGAGGCATACACACTTAACTGTATCACCGAGTGTAAGAACATCCTCTACATGGTTAATTCTTTCCTTTGCAATCTTTGAGATATGAACCATACCTTCCTTACCGGGTGCGAACTCGATAAATGCACCGAATTCCTTGATGCTTATAACCTTACCCTCATATACGGTTCCTTCCTCAAACTCACTTACGATTGTCTGGATGAGCTTAATTGCCTTATCCATCATTGCAGCATCAGTTCCGCATACAGATACGGCACCGTCATCGGTAATATCAATCTTAACACCTGTCTGCTCGATAATTGCATTAATTGTCTTACCTCTCTGACCTACAACATCGCCAATCTTCTGAGGATCAATCTGAATCTGAACAATCTTAGGAGCATACTTGCCAACCTCGGGACGAGCCTCGGAAATAGCCTTAGCCATAACCTCATCAAGAATATAGAGACGTGCTTCTCTTGTTCTGCTGATAGCCTCCTCAATAATCTGACGGGTAAGTCCGTGAATCTTAATATCCATCTGGATAGCTGTGATTCCGTCCTTTGTTCCGGCAACCTTAAAGTCCATATCACCGAAGAAGTCCTCAAGACCCTGTATATCTGTTAATACAATATAATCATCATCTGTTTCACCGGTAACAAGACCGCATGAGATACCTGCAACAGGCTTCTTAATCGGTACACCTGCAGCCATAAGTGACATTGAAGATGCACATACACTTGCCTGTGATGTAGAACCGTTTGATTCAAGGGTCTCAGATACGGTTCTGATGGCATAAGGGAACTCAGCCTCTGTGGGAAGTACGGGTACAAGCGCTCTCTCAGCAAGTGCTCCGTGTCCGATTTCACGACGTCCGGGTCCGCGTGATGCCTTTGTCTCGCCTACTGAATATGACGGGAAATTATAGTGGTGCATATATCTCTTTGAAGTCTCAGCCTCATCAATACCGTCAAGTCTCTGTGCCTCAGAAAGCGGAGCCAGTGTGGTTGTTGTAAGAATCTGTGTCTGACCGCGTGTAAACATTGCAGAACCGTGTACTCTGGGAAGAAGATCAACCTCTGCAGCAAGACGTCTTATCTGCTTGATTTCTCTTCCGTCAGGACGCTTATGATCCTTAAGAATCATCTTTCTTACGGTCTTCTTCTGATACTGGTAAAGTGCCTCACCAATGATTGGAAGCCAATCCTCCTTATCGGCAAATGCCTCTGCAAGCTTCTCGGAGATTTTCTTGATATTCTCCTCTCTTACCTGCTTAACATCCGTGAATACGGCTGTTTCCATCTCCTCGGGTGATACAATCTGCTTCATTGCATCAAACATCTCCTCGGGAACAGCGCAGCTTGTGTACTCATGCTTAGGCTTACCGCACTCAGCAACGATTGTATCAATAAATTCTATTATCTTCTGGTTAACTTCATGCGCAGCAAAAATTGCTTCAATCATTTTTGCCTCGGGAACCTCATTAGCTCCCGCCTCAATCATAATAACCTTATTTCTTGTTGAAGCAACGGTAAGTGCCATATCCGAAACTGCCTTCTGCGCTGCAGTAGGATTAATAACAAATTCACCGTCAATAAGTCCGACCTGAGTTGTAGCGGTAGGGCCGTCAAAAGGTATATCGGAAATTGCGGTTGCAATTGCCGAACCAAGCATAGCGGTAAGCTCAGGGCTGCAGTCGGGATCAACTGACATTACAAGATTGTTGAGTGTAACATCGTTTCTGTAATCCTTGGGGAACAGAGGACGCATAGGTCTGTCAATAACTCTTGATGTAAGAATTGCATTCTCGCTTGCCTTACCCTCACGTCTGTTGAATCCTCCGGGGATTTTACCTACCGAATAAAGCTTCTCCTCATACTCAACGCTGAGAGGGAAAAAGTCGATTCCGTCTCTCGGCTTGTCCGATGCTGTTGCGGTTGATAATACAACAGTATCACCATAATGCATAAATGCCGCACCGTTTGCCTGGGCAGCTACTCTGCCGACATCAACACTAAGTGTTCTTCCGGCAAGTTCCATAGAAAAAGTCTTGTACATTTCTACCTCCGAATTTTATATTTTGGAGACTCCGAAACAACTGAAAAAATCACTTCCCGCCCGGAAATGAGCTTTTCAGAAGTCTCGGTTTAAATCTCCAATTATTTATTATAACATCATTTAAATTAATATTCCAGTCCTTTTTATTCGGATTTCCCAAACATTACTGCAGTTCTTATTTCATCCATCATATATAAAGAACCGGCTGCAATGATAGCCGAATTCTCGTCGGCAATACCCATCGCATAGCTTACAGCCTCAGACGGACTTTTTACCGCCTCTGCAGGCACCCCTAGCTCACGCCATATTCCGGCGGATTTTTCAGCGTCAAGCCTCCTGCTGTTTGACGGCTCAGTCGTAATAACCCTTACGGCATACGGTCTCAGCATTTCAAACATCTGTCCGTAATCCTTATCCGCCATAACTCCGATAACAAAGATTATATTACGCTTCTTAAGTTCTCCGATATGCTCAATTGATTCCGTCAGCGCTTCAATACACTGGATATTATGTCCGCCGTCAGCAATAACAAGCGGTTTTTCGGACAGTACTTCAAACCTTGCATTCCATACACAGTTTTCGATTCCCCCGAACACGGCATCATCAGTTATTCCGACACCGCTATCCTTAAGCAGCTTCACCGCCTCAAGCACAACTGCCGCATTGCGTGCCTGAAATATACCCTTAGGACCAAGTGCGAGTCCCTTATAGCCTCCGTAATTAATGCAAAGTCTGTCACTAACAGAAATCCTTTCCGAATTACAGATTTTAAGTCCCGAAAAATCAGCTACCGTAAGGTCAGCTTCGCATTTTTCGCACTGCTCACTTATAATTTTCAAAGCACGGCTGTCGGAAGGATACGCTACAACTCTGCAGCCCTTCTTTATTATCCCGCTTTTCTCTTTCGCTATCATTTCAATGGTATTTCCGAGCAGTCCGGTATGGTCGAGTCCTATATTGGTTATTATCACAAGCAGGGGGGCGGGAATTGCATTTGTTGCATCGTTCGCTCCGCCGAGTCCGGCTTCAATAACCGCAAATTCACATCCGGAATCGTAATAATATCTCATGGCCATGGCAAAGGACATCTCAAATTCAGTGGGTCTGTCCTCCATTCCCATCGCAGCTTCTTTTAAAATTCCGGCATATTCGGCATATTTTTCATCACTGCATACTTCGCCGTTTATTGTCATATATTCATTGATTTTTGAAATAAAAGGTGAATTAAAGCTGCCTACACGATACCCTGCCTCCATAAGCACCGACGCAAGCATACGTGACACGGAACCCTTTCCGTTAGTTCCCGCAACATGAATAAGCTTCATACCGCGTTCCGGATTATGAAGTCTGTCAAGCAGCTCTTCTATTCTCTCAAGTCCGTATTTCGACCCGGGAGCATTCTGTTTTGTTATAAAATCCACAGCTTCTGCATAATTCATCATAATCCTTATTCCTTTCGGGTAGCCGGACCCCACGGGGCATTTTACCGGAATTTATTTTCGCCGGCGAACTCTCGCGCTGAGCGCGGTCGCATAAGTGACATTTTGACAAACGCGCGAGTGCACATCCTCGCGGAGCTTTTTTATAGGGAATAACTTTCCTATAAACTAAAAATACAGCTCAGAGCGTACTCTGAGCTGATATTTGCAAATATTACTTTCTGAGGTTTAACTTCTCGATAAGTGTACGATACTCCTCAATGTCTGTCTTCTTGAGGTACTCAAGTAAACCACGTCTCTGTCCAACCATCTTAAGAAGACCTCTTCTTGAATGATGATCCTTCTTGTGCTCCTTAAGGTGTCCTGTCAGCTCATTAATTCTCTCTGTAAGAAGAGCAACCTGAACCTGTGTTGAACCTGTGTCCTGAGCGTTCTTTCCAAACTGTGCTACGATTTCTGCTTTTCTTTCCTTGCTTGTCATTTCTGAATCCTCCTGATTAATAATTGTCAACTGATACTAAGATAAAGGTTGGAGTATCCGAGACCCTGGTATCAGTTCCTGAACCTTGCTAATATTAGCATGTCAACCGCGTATTGTCAATGATTTTCTGTAATTCCGAAAAAGCTTCTGTTAAGCATCTTTTCGGCCGTTTCCATATTTCCGTTTTCAATTTCACTCCGTATCAGTGAACTGCTGACTATTCGTCCGTCCATACTGAGCTTTTTGCAGACAATCACCCTGTAGCCGTATTTTTCTGCCAGACTTTTAAGAAAATCAACATTTCCCTGTCTGTCCTTACCGAAGCAGAAATCCTCACCGACAACAATAATCTTCGCATCAAGCCTGTCAATAAGAATATCCTTAACGAAATCCTCTGCACCGGTCATCGCAAGCTCCTTTGTAAACGGATAGGAAATAACCGTCTGCGGCCCCCGGCGCCGAAGCAGCGAAAGCTTTTCCTCCTCATCATAGATAAGCTTTGCCCCGGTATTCTTAAGGATATTGCAGGGTAAAAAATCGAAGGTAAACATAACCGTTTTATAGCCCTGCGCCTCAAATTCCTCAAGCTTTTTGAGCAATACCTGATGCCCTGCATGCAGACCGTCAAACTTACCCAGCGTCACACATGTATTTTTCAAAACAAAATCAGTTTTTCCGCGTATATATTCCATAACAATACTTTTCTTTCATACTAATAATAATTATCTGAACATCTTCAGCGGACGATACTTCTGCCATTTTTCATCCCACTCATATACGGCAAGAAACTGGCCTTTACTGTTATATGCACGTATTTTGGGCGAGGGCACCTCTATATATTTTTGAAAATGGCGAAGCCTTAACTCATTTCCGTTAAACAGTACACTGTCATACTTTTCTTTTGTAAAGAGCCTTTCATAATCTTCAAAGCACAAATCCGGTGCCTTCAGATTCTCCTCAAGCATACCCTGAGAATGTAATCTCTCCACATCGGCAAGCTTTATGCTTTCCTCAACCCTGAAATCTCCGACCCTGGTTCTTAAAAGCTTTTCCATGCAGCCGAAGCATCCGAGCCGTTCTCCGATATCATTACACAGGGTTCTTATATATGTCCCCTTCGAGCAGCATATTCTTAATGCAACCCTGATTACGGAATGTCCGCCATACTCGGATTCTGAAATACTTGAGCTTTCTCTGTACCAGTGCCCCTCTTCCCTGCTACTGCTTCCGCAGCCGTATACATTTTTAAGGGAGCTTTCACTGATAAATTCCGGAAGCTTTTCGTCACGAAGAATTCCTCTTTCAATCTCGGAAATCCGCTCTATAGAAATTATACTTACATTTCTCTTCCTGCGCTCAACAGTTTCTCCCTGCCTTGCAAGCTCATAGAGTCTTTTCCCGTTAACTCTTAGTGCCGAATACATCGGAGGCTCCTGCTCATATTCACCTACAAAGCTATTAATTGCTTCGGTCAATGCCTCATCCGATATTCCCGCCGTATCTCCTGATTTTACCGGAGCTCCCGAGGTATCCTGAGTGTCTGTCGCAATTCCGAGAAGCAATACCGTTTCATATACCTTTGACTTATCCGTCAATATGTCACAAACCTTTGTTGCATTCCCAAGACACACCGGAAGAACCCCCTCCGCATCAGGGTCAAGCGTGCCGGTATGTCCTACACGCCTTTGTCCCGTAATTCCTCTCAGTCTTGCAACAACATCATGAGACGTATAGCCCTTTTCTTTAAATATATTTACAATTCCGTCCATGCTCTCCTCAATTGAAAGATATCCTTAATTTCTCTTCGCGACCAGCTGTGCCTCAATGCACTTTGTAAGGCTGTTTATTACATCGTACAGCGAGCCGAACATCGTACATCCCGCTGCTCTGACATGACCGCCTCCGTTGTATATAACACTAATCTGTCCAACGTCAACTATTTCATTTGAGCGCAGACTTACCTTCCATTCACGCGGCTTTACTTCCTTAAGAAGCAATGCAACTTCAACACCCTTTGTTATACGGAGCTGGTCAATAATACCGTCCGTATCCGAAGGCACAAGTCCGTAGAAATCCTGGGTCTTCAGTGTAACATATGAGATTATTACCTGCCCGTCCATCGCAAGAATGCTTTCCGTAAGGCAACGTCCGAGAATCTGATTCTGCAAATAGGTTTTCTCGTAAAAGGTTCCGTCAATAATCTGTGAAGTATTTACACCATACTCAAGCAGCCTTCCGGCAGTCTCCATGGTTTTTCTGGTAGTATTCGAATGCTTGAAAACTCCCGTATCATGTACAATACCGAGATAAAGAGCCTCCGCAGGGCCTTTGCTAAGCTTATCCGGCTCAAAAAAGTCAAATAGTATCTCACAGGTCGCAGCTGCCTTTGCATCAATAACATTTACATTACCAAAGCCCGTATTGGTATAATGATGGTCAATCACAAAGGTATCGGAAGCTGCTTCGAAATAAGCTGCCGCCTCGCCAAGCCTGTCCTTATCTCCCGTATCAAGCGCTATAAATAAATCAAATCGATCCCTTGCGGGGTATTCGGTATTAATATCCTCACTTCTCTTTAGAAATCTGAAGCTCTCCGGAACCGACTCCGCAAAAACCTCCGCTTCGCAGGAATAATTGTCTCTGATGTAATTATAGAGTGCCATACATGCACCGATACAGTCTCCGTCGGGTCTTACATGACCTGCTATTCCGACACGCGAAGCACTTTTTACTTTTTCCCATAAAGCTGCTTTTTCAGACATTGTATCCACCATTAATCTATTCCTCTTCTTCATTATCGCGGTTTATACCCGCATTGACCTCATCGATAAAGCGTGACATATTTACACCGTACTCTATTGACTGGTCTGCAACAAATGTAAGCTCGGGAGTATTGCGCAGATTAAGATTATGCGCAAGCTCACCTCTTAAAAATGATGCTGCACTCTTTAACCCCTGAAGAGTACTCTTTCTTTCCTCCTCGCCGCCCAAAACACTGATATATACCTTTGCGGTTTTAAGGTCGGGTGCAACCTCAACATTAACCACAGAAGTGAATTCACTTATTCTCGGATCCTTCAGCTCCCGATTAATAAGAGTGCTCAATTCCTTCTGCACTTCCTGATTTATTCTGATATTCTTTATACTGTTTTTTCTCATGTTTACCTCCATTCCGAAGCGTAACACAGAAATCCTGAAAATCTGATGGAAGCCGTATATACGGCTTCCGATCTTCTTAATTCATTCTGTTGCTTTCAATCAGGTACGCGGAACTTCCTCCATGATATAAAACTCAACCAAATCAAGCTCCTGTACGTCATTATACTTCTCAAATACAAGACCGCACTCATATCCGGCATTAACTTCCTTAACATCATCCTTAAAGCGCTTGAGTGAAGCCAGAGGTCCTTCAAAGATAAGCTTTCCTTCTCTTGTAATTCTTGTAAGGCAGCCACGCTCAATCTTACCGTCAAGAACAAATGAACCTGCAATATTTCCAAGTCCGGATGCCTTGAATATCTGTCTGATTTCGGCATGACCGATAACCTTCTCCTGATATATAGGCTTAAGCATACCCTTCATGGCAGCCTCAATATCATTGATTGCATTATAAATTACCTTGTAAAGCTTAACCTCAACCTTCTCACGCTCAGCCGTATCCTTGGCTGTATTATCAGGCTTTACGTTAAATCCTATAATAATCGCACTTGATGCGCTTGCAAGGTTAACATCAGATTCGTTAATATTTCCTACGCCGCCGTGAATTACGCGGACAACAACCTCTTCATTACTGAGCTTAACGAGACTCTGCTTAACTGCCTCAACCGAGCCCATAACATCGGCCTTGATGATAAGATTCAGTTCCTTGACATTACCTGCCTGAATCTGTGAAAAGAGACCGTCAAGAGAAAGCTTAGCCTTAGTATCTGCAATAAGCTTTTCCTTACCCTGAGAAATAAATGCCTCTGCAATTGTACGTGCTTCCTTCTCATCACTTACAGCCATAATTACTTCACCGGCATCGGGAACACCGTTAAGTCCGAGGATTTCTACCGGTGTAGAAGGTCCTGCAGTCTTAACTCTTCTGCCCTTATCGTCCATCATTGCACGAACCTTACCGTGTGCACTGCCGATTGCAACATTATCGCCCACATGAAGTGTACCCTTCTGTATAAGCAGTGTCGCAACAGGTCCGCGACCCTTATCAAGCTCTGCCTCGATAACAATTCCGCGCGCTCTTCTGTTCGGATTAGCCTTAAGCTCACATACCTCAGCAGTAAGCAGTACCATCTCAAGTAACTGCTCAATACCCTCATGTGTCTTTGCCGATACGGGAACAAATACCGTATCTCCGCCCCAGTCTTCGGTCACAAGACCGTGCTCGGTAAGCTCCTGCTTAACACGCTCAATATTTGCACCGGGCTTATCTATTTTGTTAATGGCAACGATAATCTGTACATTAGCTGCCTTCGCATGGTTAATAGCCTCAACTGTCTGCGGCATAACACCGTCATCCGCAGCAACAACAAGAATTGCTATATCGGTTGACTTTGCACCACGCATACGCATTGATGTGAAGGCCTCGTGTCCGGGTGTATCAAGGAACGTGATTGTCTCACCGTTAATCTCAACCACATACGCACCGATGTGCTGTGTGATTCCGCCCGCCTCTCTTGCCGTTACATTTGTAGCTCTGATAGCATCGAGAAGTGAAGTCTTACCGTGGTCAACATGACCCATTACGCATACAACCGGAGGTCTCTTAACCATCGTAGCGGGATCCTCTTCATCCTCACGGAGAAGCTCCTCAACCACATTAACCTTAACCTCTTTTTCACATATGCAGTTATACTCGAGTGCAATCTCCTCTGCCTCTTCAAAGGTTATTTCCGAGTTGATTGAAAGCATCTTACCGCTCATGAAAAGCTTCTTGATAATTGCAGCCGAAGACTGCTTCATTGCATCCGCAAGCTCTTTTATGGTAATTACCTCAGGGATCACGATAGTCTTAATCTCATCGGGCTTCTCCTCAACAACAGGCTGAGGCTTAGGCATAATGAAGGCACCCTTTCTATTGGGATCCTTCTTATTCTTTGTTAACTTGATGTCATCATCGTGATCACGGTCACGATCCTTTTTATTCTTATCACGGCTTCTGTCATTCAGTGCTGCCGCTCTCTGCTCCTTATTGAGCTCATTAGCAAGATCAACCTTGATATTGCTCTTCTCGGCACGTCCGTCATTTCTGGGACGTGAAAAGCTTCTCTGGTTACGCTGTGCGCTATCCTTATCGAAGTCCTTATCCTTGTTGAATCCGCCGGCTCCTCCTCTGCGGTCACCGTATGCAGGACGGTCTCCATATGCCGGACGCTCTCCGGCAGGTCTGTCTCCCTGCGCTCCGTAGCGGGGTCTGTCACCATAATTTCCGCCCTGATTTCTGTCACCGTAGCGGGGCTTATCACCGTAGCTGCCGCCCTGATTCCTGTCATTATAGCGGGGTCTGTCACCGTAATTTCCTCTCTGCTGACGGTCTCCGTATGCGGGTCTGTCTCCCTGAGGACGGTCTCCTGCAGGTCTGCCGCCCTGATTCCTGTCATTGTAACGGGGTCTGTCACCATAATTTCCTCTCTGCTGACGATCTCCGTATGCAGGTCTGTCTCCCTGAGGACGGTCATTATTTCTCTGCCCGTCATTACTATTCTTCTGACGGTCTCTTCCGTTATCTGTCTTAACCTTTTCTGCATCCTGAGGCTTTTCTTCTGCCACGCCAGCCTCTGTCTTAGGTGCTGCTTCAATTGTTACGTTCTGCTCATCCTGAGCTTTCTTGACTTCGATGGTACTTTCCTCCTGTAAAAGCACTTTCTCCTCCATAACAGGCTTTTCTGTTTCGTCAATCTTTTCCGGAACCTTAGGCTGTACCGGCTTATTCTGTATTCCTAAAGGCTGCTGCTCTTTAGCAGGCTTCCGCTCAAACGATGCGGGACGTCCGTCAAATGACTGAGTTCTTACATCCTGAGGTATTTTTCTTTCTCCGCTCTGGGGACGCATTCCCTGAATCGGTCTTCCGTCAGGTCCGACTGCAGGACGCTGTCCGTCGGGACGCTGCGGTCTTACGGGTCTTCCGTTAGGTCCCATTACCGGGCGCTGTCCGTCAGGGCGCGGACGAAGCGGTCTTCCGTCAGGTCCGATTGCAGGACGTCCGTCAGGCCCTACCATATATCTCTGTCCGTCAGGACGCTGCGGTCTTACAGGTCTTCCGTCGGGGCCGATTACCGGGCGCTGTCCGTCGGGGCGCTGCGGTCTTACGGGTCTTCCGTCAGGTCCAAGCATCGGACGCTGTCCGTCGGGACGCTGCGGTCTTACGGGTCTTGCCTCTGCATTTGCGGCAGGACGCTGCGTGTCTGCGGGCTTCACACCCTCGGCAGCCTTCTGCTCAGAAACGGGAGCTGCCTTTTTCTCGGTATTTCCGCCGTTTCCCGATGCAGAAAAATGATTCTTGACATAAGCGATTTCTTCATCACCTATCGAGCTCATATGATTTTTCACATCGAACCCTTTATCCTGCAGTAATTTGACAATATCACCGTTCACTGACTTTGATTCCTTTACTGCATTACTTTCTATTAATTCCTTTGCCAGTTCATGTATCCTTATTTTGGCCATATTAATCTCCATTTCTGAGCGACTTTTCGCGTGGAAAATCGCTATGGCAATTTACATCCGCTCATAAGCAAATTGCCGTGCCAAAAATCATATTATATGATTTTCACACCATATTCCTCCGCTATATACGAGACAATGCTTATTTACATTACATGTCTGCCTTTTCTAACAGGCTGATTAACTGATCAGCCATTCCTTTATTATTAATTGATACCGATGCTCTCAGCTCATAGCCCATTGCATGACCGAGACTGTCTTTATCCCCGAATATATAACACGGCGTCTTGTAATAAGTACACATATCGGTAAACTTCTTTTTTGTATTGTCCGACGAATCACCTGCTATAATCACCAGATGTGATTTCTTTTCCTTAACTGACTTTTCCGTCATAAA
>JAZNKQ010000015.1:0-15384 GCA_045578645.1 Lachnospiraceae bacterium | reverse complement strand
CACTTTATTATTTTCTGCTATATCAACAGTAACGCCTGCAGGTATAGCGATTGGCATCTTACCTATACGTGACATGCCCGTACCTCCTTATAATATAAACTACCAGATAAATGCCAGCACTTCGCCGCCAACATTGTTCTTTCTGGCTTCTTTATCAGTGAGAACGCCCTTGTTTGTAGAAACAATAGCAATTCCTAATCCACCAAGTACCTTCGGAAGCTCCTCAGCGTTTGCATAAACACGGAGACCGGGCTTGGAGATTCTCTTTAATCCTGTAATAATCTTGTCATTCTTATCCTTACCATACTTGAGTGTGATATGGATATTCTTGAATGCGCCGGCATCCTCGAGCTCAAATGACTTAATATAGCCTTCCTTAAGAAGGATTTCAGCTATAGAAACCTTCATCTTTGAAGCCGGTACATCTACTGTATCATGTTTTGCAGTATTGGCATTACGAATTCTTGTAAGCATATCTGCAATCGGATCGCTCATTGTCATGTTAATTTACCTCCTTTTACCAACTTGCCTTCTTAACGCCGGGGATCTGTCCCTTGTAAGCCAACTCACGGAAGCAAATTCTGCAGATTCCGTACTTACGTAAATAAGCATGAGGACGTCCGCAAATTCTACAACGTGTATATTCTCTGGTAGAGAACTTTGCGGGGCGCTGCTGCTTTAATTTCATTGATAATTTAGCCATTGAAAATTCCCTCCTTCTACTTAGCGAACGGCATGTTAAATAATCTTAAAAGCTCACGAGCTTCTTCATCTGTCTTCGCCGTTGTAACAAATATAACGTCCATACCTCTAACCTTATCAACCTTATCATATTCGATTTCAGGGAAAATAAGCTGCTCCTTGATACCAAGTGCATAATTTCCTCTTCCGTCAAATGCATTAGGGTTAACACCTCTGAAGTCACGTACACGAGGTAATGCGAGATTGATGAGTCTGTCCATGAACTCATACATTCTCTCTCCACGTAAGGTAACCTTGCAGCCAATCTGAACGCCTTCTCTAATCTTAAAGTTAGCTATTGACTTCTTAGCCTTTGTGATAACAGCCTTCTGACCTGTGATTGTCTCCATATCCTTAACTGCAGACTCAAGAATCTTTGCGTTATCCTTAGCTTCGCCAACGCCCATATTAACAACGATTTTCTCAATCTTCGGAATCTCAAGCTTGTTCTTGTATCCGAACTTTTTAACCATTCCTTCTGTTACTTCTTCGAAATAAAAATCCTTTAATCGAGCCAACTAAATGACCTCCTCTCTAAAATTAGTCGATAACGTCACCTGTTGATTTTGCAACGCGTACCTTCTTAACAGCTCCGTCCTTGCCTTCAACAAACTTGAAGCCAACTCTTGTAGCCTTTCCCTTGTGAACATACATTACGTTTGACATATCAATCGGTGCTTCCTTCTTAACGATACCGCCCTTCGGGTTGTCCTTGCTTGCTTTTGCATGCTTTGTAACGGTGTTAACGCCTTCAACGATAACCTTCTTTCCGTCAACTACGGACATAACCTTGCCTTCTTTGCCTTTATCCTTACCGGCAATAACCTTAACGTTATCACCCTTTTTAATCTTTAAAGTTGCCACAGTGACACCTCCTTATAATACTTCCGGTGCAAGAGACACAATCTTCATAAACTGCTTCTCTCTCAATTCTCTTGCAACGGGTCCGAAAATACGGGTTCCCTTCGGATTCTTATCTTCCTTGATGATAACTGCAGCGTTTTCATCAAATCTAATGTATGAACCATCTTTACGGCGAGCACCCTTTACGGTACGAACAACAACTGCCTTTACAACCTCGCCCTTCTTAACAACGCCACCGGGTGTTGCATCCTTAACAGAAGCCACAATAATATCACCGATGTTTGCATATCTTCTGGTTGAACCGCCCATTACACGGATGCAAAGGAGCTCCTTTGCGCCTGTATTATCGGCAACCTTAAGTCTGGATTCAGCCTGTACCATGAATAACTCCTTCCTGTGCAAACCTCGCACATTTTATCAAAATACTATTATTTTGCTTTCTCAATAATCTCAACGAGTCTCCATCTCTTATCCTTTGAAAGAGGTCTGGTCTCCATAACCTTTACTCTATCGCCGATTTTGCATTCATTGTTCTCGTCATGAGCCTTTAATTTATAGGTTCTCTTAACAATCTTGTTGTAAAGAGGATGCTTAACATTATCAACAACTGCAACAACAATTGTTTTGTCCATCTTATCGCTTACTACCTTGCCGGTACGAACTTTTCTAAGATTTCTTTCCACAACGTTCTCCTTTCCAACTGTGACACACAGTTACAATTAGTTAGCAGCCTTCCTGACCTCTGTAATAACGGTCTGGATTCTGGCAATATTCTTTCTAACCTCGTTAATTCTGCTTGTGTTGTCTAACTGATTAGTTGCGTTCTGGAATCTTAAATTGAAAAGTTCCTTTTTAGCAGCTACTAATTCTTCAGTTAACTCAGATTCTGACTTCTTCTTTAAGTCCTCAAGATATTTACTACTCTTCACTGCCCGCACCTCCTTCTAAGTCTGCACGAGACGCGATCTTGCACTTAACAGGTAACTTATGCATTGCAAGACGTAAAGCTTCTCTAGCGATCTCTTCGCTGACACCAGCGATTTCAAACATAACACGACCCGGCTTAACTACTGCTACCCAGTACTCGCATGTTCCCTTACCGGAACCCATACGGGTTTCAGCAGGCTTTGTTGTAACCGGCTTATCAGGGAAGATCTTGATCCACACCTGACCACCACGCTTAATATAACGTGTCATGGCAACACGGGCTGCCTCTATCTGGTTTGACTTAATCCATGCAGGCTCTGCTGCAACTAAGCCATACTCACCATATGCTAATGTATTTCCTCTGGAAGCCTTACCTCTCATTGTTCCACGGAACTGCTTTCTGCGCTTAACTCTCTTAGGCATTAACATATTACTTCACGCTCCCTTCCTTTTTCTTTCCCTTTGTAGGAAGTACTTCGCCGTGGTAAATCCATACCTTAACACCGATCTTGCCGTAGGTTGTATCAGCCTCTGCAAAGCCGTAGTCGATGTTTGCACGGATTGTCTGTAACGGGATAGTACCCTCGGTATAGAACTCTGTACGAGCCATATCTGCGCCGCCAAGACGACCTGAGCATGATGTCTTAATACCCTCTGCTCCTGCCTTTCTTGCTCTTGACATTGTAGACTTCATAGCACGTCTGAAGGAAACACGGTTCTCAAGCTGAGCAGCGATTGACTCTGCTACAAGCTGAGCATCGTTATCAGGCTTCTTGATTTCCTTGATTTCAAGATTAAGCTTCTTTGTTGTGTATTTTCCGATTTCATTCTTAAGCTTTTCGATTTCCTGTCCACCCTTACCGATAACAACACCGGGCTTAGCTGTGTGAACAATAACCTTTAATTTATCGGAAGCGCGCTCGATTTCAATCTTTGAAATTCCGGCACTGTATAACTTTTTCTTTAAGAACTTTCTTATGTTATAATCTTCAACGAGATTATCAGCAAAATCGCTTTCCGCATACCACTTAGAATCCCAGTCAGCAATAACTCCGACTCTTAAGCCATGAGGATTAACTTTCTGTCCCATTATTTCTCTTGCTCCTTTCTTCATCATTGACCCGCAAATCTGCGAGACAACCGGTCACTATCTTTCATTGAGCACTACAGTGATGTGGCTCATTCTCTTAAGGATGTGATATGCTCTACCCTGTGCTCTGGGCTGAATTCTCTTCATTGTAGGAGCGCAGTTAGCGTAGCACTCTTCAACATAGAGCTTAGAAACATCCATACCATTGTTGTTCTCGGCATTTGCGATAGCCGACTTTAATAATTTCTCAATAACTGATGAAGCATATCTTGGATTATAAGCTAATATACCAAGTGCTGTATTTACATCTTTTCCTCTGATTGCATCCAGTACGAAACAAGCCTTCTGAACCGACACTCTTGCATATGAAAGCTTAGCTGACGGTCTTGTATCCTTGTTTGCGTTTCTCTCTCTCTTTATCTGAGATCTATGTCCCTTCGCCATGGATGAAACCCTCCTTTCAACATACGAATATTACTTCTTGCCAGTCTTCTTCTCGTCCTTACCGTGTCCACGATAGTTTCTTGTTGCAACAAACTCACCAAGCTTATGTCCAACCATATCCTCGGTAATAAGTACCGGAACATGCTTTCTTCCGTCATGAACAGCAATTGTCAAACCAACGAACTGAGGGAAGATTGTAGAACGACGTGACCATGTTCTAATAGCCTGTCTGTCATTAGACTTGATTGCTTCGTCAACCTTCTTTAATAAATGACCATCAGCGAACGGTCCCTTCTTTATTGAACGTGCCATATAGGTTCAACCTTCCTTTCTATTTCGATAATGCCTTACCATTTTTTCTTCTAATGATAAGCTTATTAGACTTATTATTCTTCTTACGGGTCTTAAGACCGAGAGCCGGCTTGCCCCAAGGAGTTGAAGGACCGGGACGACCGATACCGTTCTTACCTTCACCACCACCGTGAGGGTGATCACAAGGGTTCATAACCGCACCACGAACTGTAGGTCTGATGCCCATATGACGCTTACGTCCTGCCTTACCGATGTTGATAAGTGAGTGATCGATGTTACCAACCTGACCGATTGTTGCACGGCAGATAATGGGAACCATTCTCATCTCGCCTGAAGGAAGTCTGAGGATTGCATACTTGCCTTCCTTTGCCATAAGCTGTGCTGCATTTCCTGCTGCACGAACCAGCTGACCGCCGCGACCGGGATAGAGCTCGATGTTATGAATCTGAGCACCAACCGGAACCTTGCTTAAAGGCATGCAGTTTCCGGGTAATGCTTCTGCATTCTCACCGTTCATGATCTTGTCACCAACCTTAAGGCCTACAGGTGCAAGGATATATGCCTTCTGTCCGTCTGCGTAGCAGATTAATGCGTTATTAGCTGTTCTGTTAGGATCGTACTCGATAGCCTGAACAGTTGCCGGGATATCATCCTTATTTCTCTTGAAATCAATGATTCTGTATTTTGTTCTGTAGCCACCGCCCTGGTGTCTAACTGTAATCTTACCCTGATTATTACGTCCGGAATTCTTCTTAAGAGTTACAACCAATGACTTCTCAGGTGTTGTCTTTGTGATCTCCTGGAAATCAGATCCGGTCATATTTCTTCTGGAAGGTGTATATGGGGTGTACTTTTTAATTCCCATGATTTGTTACTCCTTTCAATCTCAGCTGTGCAATACATATCCGATGGACTTTTCTACACAGCGTTATCATCTCTGCTAATTAGAATAAATCGATCTCGGCACTGTCTGCTGTAAGCTGTACAATTGCCTTCTTAACTGCTGCTGTCTTTCCGACTGTCATTCCGCGTCTGCGGTTCTTTCCGTCAAGGTTCATTGTGTTAACGCTTGCAACCTTAACATTAGCGAACATCTTCTCTACAGCATCCTTAATCTGTGTCTTTGTAGCATCAGTATTAACTGAAAAGGTGTACTTCTTGTCAGCCATCATAGCCATACTCTTCTCAGTAACGATGGGCTTTAAAATAATGTCATAGTATTTAAGATCTGCCATTATGCGTATACCTCCTCAATCTGAGCTATAGCATACTTTGTAATAACCATCTTGTCATACTTGAGGATGTCATAAACGTTAATTGCGTTTGAAGTAACTGTTGTAACAGTAGGAAGATTTCTTGCTGAGAGGATTACCTTCTCATCCTTCTTATCAAGAACAACCAGAGCCTTGTCAACCTTTAAGCTGTCGAGCATAGCTACCATCTTCTTTGTCTTAATCTCATCGAAATTGATAGAATCAATTACGAAGAACTTCTCTTCTGCTACTCTTGAAGTAAGTGCAGACTTGATTGCAAGTGCCTTTTCCTTCTTATTAATCTTGAAAGAATACTCTCTCGGCTTCGGAGCGAAAACAACACCGCCGCCCTTCCACTGAGGTGCTCTTGTTGAACCCTGTCTAGCGTGACCGGTTCCCTTCTGTCTCCAGGGCTTTCTTCCGCCACCGCTAACTTCTGCACGTGTCTTGGCACTCTGTGTTCCCTGACGCTTGTTTGCAAGCTGTGAAACAACTGCCATATGCATTAAATGTGTATTAACATCAACACCGAAGATTGCGTCATTGAGCTCTAATGAACCAACCTGCGCACCTTCCATATTATATACTTTAACTGTTGCCATTATAAGGTTCCTCCTTTCTTAAAGCTTCTAGTTTGATTTCTTAACTGTCTCTTTCAGGACTATCATGGCTTTCTTGGGTCCGGGAACTGCGCCCTTAACAAGGATGATGTTATTCTCAACATCGATTCTTACAACCTCAAGATTTTGTACGGTAACTCTTACATTACCCATCTGTCCGGGCATGTGCTTACCCTTGAATACACGGCCGGGTGATGTAGCAGCACCGTTTGAACCTGCATGTCTGTGATACTTTGAACCATGCTTCATAGGTCCTCTGCTTAATCCGTGTCTCTTGATTGCGCCCTGGAAACCTTTTCCCTTTGATGTACCTGTTGCATCAACCTTCTCGCCTTCTGCAAAGATATCAACCTTGATTTCCTGTCCTAAAGAGTACTCAGCTGCATTCTCAAACCTGAACTCTCTAAGAAATCTCTTACTTGCAACACCTGCCTTAGCAAAGTGTCCCTTCTTCGGCTTGCTAACCAGATTCTCTCTGATATCACCGAAGCCTACCTGAATTGCATCGTAGCCGTCGTTCTCTACTGTCTTAACCTGTGTTACTACACAAGGTCCGGCCTGCAATACAGTAACGGGTGTTAAAACACCGTCTTCACTGAAGATTTGAGTCATTCCGACTTTTGTTGCTAAAATAGCCTTCTTCATATTAACCTCCTAATTAATCTACAGCGGACCGACACTGTCGGTCATCCTAGATGGTCCATAACAGGAAGCTGTTGTTTCCTATATATAAAACCCTAAGGATTGTTACCACTTACTTTTTTGAATCAACTTATTTGTTCTTAATCTTGATATCGATGTAAACACCGGCAGGCATCTCGAGTCTTGTTAATGCATCGACTGTCTTAGGTGTAGGTGCGATGATATCAATAAGTCTCTTATGAGTTCTCTGCTCGAACTGCTCTCTGGAATCCTTGTACTTGTGTACCGCACGAAGAATAGTAACGATTTCCTTCTTTGTCGGTAACGGCACCGGACCGCTCACCTTTGAACCTGTCTTCTTAACAGTCTCAATGATTTTTGCTGCAGATGCATCGATTAACTGATGATCATAAGCCTTAAGTGTGATTCTCATTACCTGATTTGCCATAAAAAAAGTCTCCTCCTTTTCGCACTTTTTTAATCAAAGTACAACAAGCGGCGACTGTACACTTACCCGTGTGTTTCATGTTTGCTCCAAATTTTAAACCAAACCTAACGGTTTGGCTGTACTTTGAATCCGCACGAATTTCATCACGGTTTATCTGCTCGGGGCAGAAATTCAATTGTACAGTGACTTGTCGTCAGTTTTGTAAACTTGACATTCGCTCCACGGAAAACCTGCATGTGATACATGCAGCAACCTCACGCTTCTACGCTATCAACTCACAGCAAGTGACATTATACACTTACCCGAAACAAAATGCAAGTACTATTTTGCACTTTTTCAAAAAATTGTATGTGTATAATGTCACCCTATTTATTTCCATATTAATTGCTATTCCGATTCCCATCTTCCCGACGCACCGCACGGTAAAACAAGACCGTTCTTTGCCACAGGAAGTCCTATTTCGTCAGCTGTAACCCTGCCGCCCTTTAACGCTGCAACTTCTATATTTAATAAGTAGGAAAGCACCGCCGGCTGTAAACCTGTTGTATAGGAATTTATCAGTACAAAAACAGGCTTATCCGTAAGCACCTGCGCACACAGCTTCACAAACGGATGAAGACTTTCCTCAAGCTTCCATATTTCGTTCTTAGGCCCGCGTCCGTACGACGGCGGGTCCATAATAATCGCATCATAAAAGCTTCCGCGCCTTATCTCACGTTCAACAAACTTCTTACAGTCATCAACAATATATCTTATGTGTGCATCCTCCAGTCCCGAAAGCACAGCATTTTCTTTTGCCCAGGTTACCATGCCCTTTGAAGCATCAACATGTGTTACACTGACACGCGATTCAACCGCTTTACCGCTCTCAACATCAAGCCAGCCCTCCTTGGCAGAAGCCATTGTGGCACCGCCGGTGTAGGCGAACAGGTTCAGAATCTTAAGCCTTCTGTCCGGCTCCCTGTCAAGAACCTCGCGGATTCTCCCGCGCATCCAGTCCCAATTCACCGCCTGCTCGGGAAACAGGCCCGTATGCTTAAAGCTAAACGGCTGAAGGTTAAAGCACAAATCCCTGTAGCTTATCTTCCACTGATGGGGCAAATCGAAGAACTCCCATTCACCACCGCCCTTTTCGCTTCTGTGATAATGAGCATTAAGATTACCCCAAAGTGCTTTCTCACGCGGTGTATCCCATATTACCTGCGGGTCAGGACGCAAAAGCTTATACTCGCCCCAACGTTCAAGCTTCTCACCGCATGAACAGTCAATAACCTCATAATCCTTCCAATTCTCAGCAAGCCACATATTTACCTCCTAAACCGCACCACGGCTATCAGCCCGCCAAACAGCCCGACAACCCTTTTCAAACCGAAAGCGACACAATCCGGTATTTCCCGCCAATCATGTCGCTTTTCTTGTAAACTGACCGTAAATCTGTTCATCATAAACAGTAATATTCTTACCGCGTTCCTTTGCTTCATAAAGTGAATCCTCAGCCTCATCATATATCTCTGAAAAATCACTTTCTCCCCTCGGTATTACAGATGCAACACCGATGCTTACCGTCACAAAAGGATTCGCTGCTCTTCTGCTCTGCGGAATACGTTTTCTCTCAATGGTCGTCCTAACCTTTTCCGCAAGCGAAAGCGGCTCCATATCATTACCGCCCTCCATATACACGAGGAACTTTCCGCCGCTGAGCCGGCATACGACATCTGTATTCCTGAGTACCACCTGACTTATTACAGATGCAACGCTTTTAATACATTCGTCCCCACGCTCATTTCCAAAATCACTGTTATACCATTTCATATCATCGATATCAATCATCAGAACCGAAATTCTTCGACGATCCTTTATGCACTGACCGATATATGAATAAACCTTTTTCTCAAGTCCCTTTCTGTTAAGAAGTCTTGTCATCGGATCAGTCATTGCTCCGTCCTTAACCGATTTAACCTTTTCCCTGAGAACCAGTCTTTCCCTCTGGAGCCCATATATGATACGCGAAGCAGCAAACAAAACTGCATTCAGTACAACGAGGTTAAACACATCATTGGCTGTTGTACCAAACTTTACCGACAGGAAAACAACATATACAGTCTGTATAACCATATAGTACATAAGCTCCGAAACCGTCATTATAGGAACCAGAAGCAATACTGAAAGCATGACCGCATAGTAACCGAGTCTGCTTCCTCCCATCGTGTCCGCATATATAATAATGAAAGCAAACGCTTCAAAAAACAGCCAGAAGCTACGGTAAACCATTCTCATCATCTTCTGCTCGCGTGAGCGCATCGCAAAAAACGATATAGCGATAAACGCAACACTCACAAGCTCGGCGCCCGTAAGAAAGCCTTTTACCAGACCGGATAATTCAGGGCTGATAGGAAAGAAATAATTCACCAGCATCAGAACAGGTATTGCGAAGACACATATAAGCGAAGCAAACAAAACCCGTCTGATATTTTCATACACGAGCTTCTGTGAAACCTTATATTCTTCCTGACGCATTAATCTTTCGTTCATTCTACCGCTGTCTTACCTCATCTCTTACATAATATGCCCGTTTTCACTAAAAATCGGGCAATTACCGCAACAGTTTGTGGATTTTGGACAAAATATCCCCTATATATAGCGAGTTTAACACAGCTGTAGTACGAATTCAAGTATTTTTCTGAAAATTATGTCATTTTTCCTAATTTTTATTTAGCTCATCAAGCGTAAGACTGTAGGCGGGAAGAAATTCACTTATAAAAAGGTCTGCCTCTTCAAGCTTCATCGCAGCAATCGCCTCCCGAAGGGTGCAGCCGGCACTTGAGAATTCTTTATTTCCCATCTTCTCTTCTTCAATACACTTAATCAACGCAGACAGCTTATCCGCAGCTTTTACAAGCCTGCAAAGGTAAGCCTCCTCCTCCGGCGGAAAGAAAATCTCCTCATAATCCGCTCTGATATTTTCCGGAAGCATACCGAGCAGCTTTCTTGCTGCCTGACTTTCAATATCCTTAAACGCGCCCTTAATATCCTTATTAAGATACTTAATCGGAGTAGGCATATCACCGGTTATTATCTCCGTTGCGTCATGATACATCGCAATTACCGCAGCACGCTCGGCATTCAGTTTTTTGCCCAGCCGTCTGTTTCCCAAAATTGCAAGTGCATGTGCAAGCATACTCACCTCCAGAGAATGCTCGCTTATATTCTCCGTATAGGAATTACGCATCAGTGCCCATCTGTCAATATACTTCATTCTGGACATCATCGCATAGAAAGTATTCATAACAATCTCCGTTCCGAAGTGCAGCGTGGGAACGGAATTATTCCATTCCCAGTTCCTTCTTTATATATTTTCCCGTATACGAAACAGGATTAAGTGCAATCTCCTCGGGAGTTCCCTTTGCAATTACCGTTCCTCCCTTGTCGCCGCCCTCAGGTCCTATGTCAATTATATAGTCCGCGCATTTTATTACATCAAGATTATGCTCGATAACAACAACTGTATTACCACTCTCAGTAAGTCTCTGCAGAATCCCGATAAGCTTGTCAACATCCGCAAAATGAAGTCCTGTTGTCGGCTCATCAAGAATATATATTGTCTTTCCGGTTGCCCGCTTGCTAAGCTCGGTTGCCAGCTTCACGCGCTGAGCCTCTCCGCCTGACAATGTGGTCGAAGGATGTCCCAGCTTAAGATAGCAGAGCCCCACATCATTGAGAGTTTCAATTTTTCTCTTAATTGCAGGAATATTCTCAAAGAACTTAACCGCTTCCTCTATCGTCATATCAAGAACATCATAAATGCTCTTTCCCTTATACTTAACATCCAGAGTCTCACGATTATATCTCTTACCGTTACAAACCTCACAGGGAACATATATATCCGGAAGGAAATTCATCTCTATTTTGATGATTCCGTCACCGCCGCAGGCCTCACATCTTCCGCCCTTAATATTGAAGCTGAAGCGTCCCTTTCCGTAGCCCTTCATCTTTGCATCCTGCGTTGATGCAAATAAATCACGAATCAGATCAAACACTCCCGTATAGGTTGCAGGATTTGAACGCGGAGTTCTTCCTATCGGAGACTGATCTATGTTAATTACCTTATCAAGATTATCAATGCCGATAATATCGTCATGCTTTCCGGGTATGCAGCGCGCCCTGTTTAAATCGCGTGCAAGTCTTTTGTGAAGAATTTCCGTAACAAGAGAGCTCTTTCCCGAACCCGAAACTCCCGTCACGCAGGTCAGAACACCGAGCGGAATATCGACATCAATGTTTTTAAGGTTATTCTCGCGGGCGCCCTTAACAGTCAGCCAGCCCTTCGGCTCTCTGCGCATAACGGGAACAGGAATCGACAGTCTGCCGCTCAAATAAGCTCCGGTTATGGAAGCGTCATTGGCCATAATCTCCTGCGCATTTCCAACCGCGACTATCTCACCGCCGTTCACGCCTGCCCCGGGACCGATGTCAACTATATAATCTGCCGCCATCATGGTATCCGCATCATGCTCAACAACAATAAGCGTATTCCCTAAATCCTTAAGATTCTTAAGTGATTTTATCAGACGGTCATTGTCACGCTGATGCAGACCGATACTGGGCTCATCAAGAATATATGCTACACCTACAAGTCCCGAGCCAATCTGTGTTGCAAGCCTTATTCGCTGTGCCTCTCCACCCGACAGTGAAGCCGTTGGTCTGGCAAGCGTAAGGTAATCAAGTCCGACATCATTCAAAAAGCCTACTCTTGAATTTATCTCCTTAAGAACAAGTCCGCCAATCTGCTGCTGCATACTGGTAAGCTCAAGTCCCTTCATAAAGCGTCCGAGTTCATCTATCGGCATCTCGGTTACATCGGCTATATTCTTATCGCCAATCGTAACAGCAAGTGTCTCTCTCTTAAGTCTCTTTCCGCCGCAGCTTGCACAGGGAATTGTCTGCATAAACTCTTCATATTCAGCCTTAACACTCTCGGAGCTTTCGCGATACCTCCTCTGCACGTTCCCGATTACGCCCTCAAATGCCGTATCAAATGTACTCTCGCCGCGTATTCCGTTAAATGTAACACGCAGTTTTTTTCCGTTTGTACCATACATGATAACGTCCTGAATATCCTTGGGAAGGTCCTTAAACGGAGTATTTAAATCAAACTTATATTCCTCTGCCAAAACCTCAAAAAGAGTTCTGGCATAGCTTTTTTTCTCATGTGTTGACTTCCAGCCGCCGACTGCGAATGCTTCTTTTGTAATAATGCTTACACTCTTATCGGGCATAATCAGGTCCGGCGAAAATTCAAGTCTCGCTCCCAAACCGTGACATGCCGGGCACGCGCCGAACGGATTGTTAAAGGAAAAGGTTCTCGGCTCAAGCTCTTCTATGCTGATGCCGCAGTCAGGACATGCAAAATTCTGACTGAAGCTCAGCTCCTCCCCACCGATAACATCAACATTCATAAGGCCGTCACTGAGCTTCAACACATTTTCGATTGAATCCGCGAGTCGCTTCTCAATCCCCGGTTTTACTACAAGGCGGTCAATAATTACAGATATATTGTGCTTAATATTCTTATCAAGCTTAATTTCCTCACTCAGCTCATACAGGCTTCCGTCAACCATGACACGTACATAGCCGCTTCTCTTTGCCTGCTCAAAAACCTTTACATGCTCACCCTTTCTTCCCCTTACCACGGGAGAAAGCAGCTGGATTCGTGTTCCCTCCTCGAGCCCCATTATATCGTCAACCATCTGGTCAACGCTCTGTCTCTTTATTTCTTTTCCGCATTCGGGACAATGCGGAATTCCGATTCTCGCATAGAGAAGACGGAAATAGTCATATATCTCCGTGACTGTTCCGACCGTGGAACGCGGATTTCGGTTCGTTGATTTCTGATCGATTGAAATCGCCGGAGGAAGTCCCTCAATGCTCTCAACATCCGGTTTTTCCATCAGCCCGAGAAACTGTCTTGCGTAGGAGGACAACGATTCCATATAGCGCCTCTGTCCCTCTGCATATATTGTATCAAACGCCAGTGAGGACTTACCGGAACCCGAAAGCCCCGTGAAAACCACAAATTGGTCTCTCGGAATATCAAGACTGACATTCTTCAGATTGTTCTCCTTCGCTCCGCGTATTCTGATGTAGTTCTTTACCATTTCACTTATCCCTTCCCGAGAAAGTTTAATAAACTATTTCTCATTCATCTTTTTACGAATCTCAAGCATCTCATCGCGCAGCTGCGCCGCAAGCTCGAAATTAAGCTCTGCCGCAGCACTTTGCATCTGCTTCATAACCTTCCTTGCGGCAGCCTCAAGCTCCTTAAAGCTCATCGACTCGAAATCCTTCTTTATTCCGTAATGCTCCTTATCAACCTTCTTTGTTACACTTATCAGGTCTCTGACCTTCTTGCTTATGGTAGTAGGAGTAATTCCGTTACGCTCATTATATTCCTTCTGAATACCGCGGCGTCTGTTGGTCTCGGATATCGCCCTGTTCATCGAATCAGTCATCGTGTCCGCATACATGATTACACGCCCGTTAACATTACGCGCGGCACGGCCTATAGTCTGAATCAGGGAGGTCTCGGAACGCAAAAAGCCTTCCTTGTCCGCATCAAGGATAATTACAAGGCTGACCTCCGGTATATCAAGACCCTCTCTCAGAAGATTTATACCAACCAGAACATCAAACACATCAAGGCGCATATCGCGGATTATCTCCGAGCGCTCAAGCGTGTCAACATCGGAATGAAGATATCGCACTCTTATTCCGACATCCTTTATATACTCGGTAAGGTCCTCTGCCATCCTCTTAGTGAGCGTAGTAATAAGAACCTTTCTTTTCTCGGCAGTTTCCTTTTTTATTTCACCGATTAAATCATCAATCTGTCCTTCAACAGGGCGTACATCCACTTCGGGGTCAAGCAGGCCTGTAGGTCTGATAACCTGCTCCGTACGCAAAAGCTCGTGATCCCCCTCATAGGGTCCCGGAGTGGCTGATACAAACAGAACCTGGTCTAACCGGCTTTCAAACTCAGAGAAATTAAGAGGTCTGTTATCCTTTGCAGACGGAAGACGAAAGCCGTAATCCACAAGCACGGTCTTTCTTGCCTGGTCTCCCGCATGCATGCCTCTGATCTGCGGTACCGTCATATGCGACTCATCAATAATCAGAAGGAATTCATCTCCGAAATGCTCCAAAAGTGTATGCGGCGTACAGCCGTAAGTAAGCCCCGCCAGATGCATCGAATAGTTCTCAATGCCGGAGCAGATTCCGGTTTCCCTAAGCATCTCTATGTCAAAATTCGTTCTCTCCGCTATACGCTGAGCCTCAAGCAGCTTGTCCTCAGACTTGAAATACCTTACTCTTTCCTCCAGTTCAAGCTCAATATTCCTGATTGCAGCCTTCATTCGATCCTCGGGCACAACATAATGCGACGCAGGGAACAGCATGATATGCTCCATCCTTGCTTTAATCTCTCCCGTAAGCACATCAATCTGTGTTATCCTGTCAACCTCATCTCCGAAAAACTCAACCCTGTAGGCCGTATCGTCAAAGGATATGGGAAAAATCTCAAGAACATCACCATGCACCCTGAAGGTTCCGCGGTGAAAGTCCATCTCATTTCTTGTATACTGTATGTCAATCAGTCGCCTGAGAACGGCATCACGCTCAACAACCATCCCCGGACGTAAAGAGAGCGTCATGTTTTTATAGTCAAACTGGCTTGCAAGTCCGTATATACAGGATACACTTGCTATAATGATAACATCACGACGCTCGCAAAGCGCTGCAGTCGCCGAATGGCGGAGACGGTCTATCTCATCGTTAATCGAAGAATCCTTTTCTATGAAGGTATCGGTAGACGGAACATATGCCTCGGGCTGATAGTAATCATAATAGGATACAAAGTATTCTACCGCATTCTCAGGGAAAAACTCCTTCATCTCACCATACAGCTGAGCTGCAAGCGTTTTATTATGGGCAATAATAAGTGTCGGCTTGTTAAGCGCGGTAATAACATTCGCCATGGTAAAGGTCTTA
>JAZNKQ010000014.1:0-4329 GCA_045578645.1 Lachnospiraceae bacterium | reverse complement strand
ATATTCAAAGCTTTTCCGTTGTTATGAGCAACAGCGCGCTTCTGAAAACAAATAAAGAAAAGAATGATATGATATATAAGCTTATATGCATTCTTGAAGAAAACGGCTGTGAAATCGAGAACAATTTTGCGATTGAGCTTGATGAAGACGGAAATTTTGTTTTTAATGTATCGGGAAACGCACAGCTGCGTTTTAAAAAGAATGCCTACGGCCTTACAAGTACGAATAAGCTTACTGATGAGCAGCGTAATGCAACTGCAGAGGAAGTTTATAATTTCCTGAAGGACGGTGATGTGACCGTTTCCATGTTCGGAATTTCCGATGAGTACACTGTCGAAGAAATATTGAAAATCATGGCTATAAGATACGAATTGTTTACTCTTTATCCTCAGTACTCACAATTCACTATTTGCTCTGATATAGATGAAAAGACAATTGCATCGATTAAGGAAAACTCATCGGAGCTCCTCGGAGTCGAAATTAAGCAGATGACGGCCCGTGAGTATAATGACAGTCTTTATTTTGCACATATTCTCGGATATACCGGAAAAGCAAACGAGGATGAAGTCGCAACAATGAACACTGATCTTGAAACTGCCGTTTACAGTACCTCTGATGTAATCGGAAAAACCGGAATCGAAAAGGAAATGGACAGTGTTTTGCGCGGTAAAAAGGGAGAGGTTAATTTAACGGTTAACGGTTCCGGAAAAGTAGTTTCAAAAGAAACCCTTTCACTTCCCGTTGCCGGCGATGATATTTATCTTACCATAGACAGAGAGCTTCAGATTGCCTGTTACCATATACTTGAAAATAATATTGCAGCTATTTTGATTTCAAAAATAACCAATTCGATGGATTACGGAAGTAAGGGAGAGGCTGCCAGTAAAATAAAGATTCCGATTTATGAAGTTTATAATGCCTTCATTGACAATTGTATCCTTGACATAGCCCACTTCAGGGAGGAGGACGCAACGGCACTTGAGCAGAAGATTTACGGTATTTTTGTTGATAAGCGCTCTCAGGTACTGAACAGGCTTAAGGAAATTCTTTCATATGATAATCCTGTAATAAACAGTCGCCTCAGCGATGAGATGGAGGACTATATTGACTATATTTATTCCATGCTCAGAAGTAACGGTGTTATTTTAAAGAATGAAATTAATACTGAGGATTCTGTTTATAAGGACTATATAAATGACAAAATTTCTCTCAGCGAATTTCTTCAATATGCAATAAACGTGCAATGGATTGATTTGTCACTACTCGGTATCGGAAGCGACTACAATACTAACGAAGAGACATATGAAAAGCTTTCCGAATATATATTTGAAAAGCTTCAGGACAACAGTGATTTTGAAAAAATGATTTACCGCGTTCTGATTTTCAATTATAAAATATCCGGTAAAGATATTTGTATGCTTTTATACGATCAGGGAATTCTTCTGTATAATGAAAATGATTATAATAAGCTGAAGGGCGGAAGAGTTTCTGCTTATGATTTTATAATAGGCAAGCTTAAAACGCTTGAAATAACCCCCGGTATGCTTGCACTTGAGCCATGCAGCGGTTCAATTGTAATTACGGATGTTAATACGGGCGATATACTTGCAATGGTTACTTATCCAAGCTATGACAATAATATGCTTGCGAACAAAATTGACTGGGATTATTATCAGAGCCTTTTGAATAACCGAGCCACACCTTTGCTTAACAGACCCACACAGCAGCTTACAACTACCGGTTCTACCTTCAAGCCCTTAATGGCGCTTGCCGGTCTCGGAGAAAATGTTATTTCCGTTAATACACGAATTAAGGATGAAGGTATATTCGAAGAGATTGTACCTTCACCCAAATGCTGGAAGTACCCCGGAAGTCACGGAAACATAAATTTGACGCAGGCGATACAGCATTCTTGTAACTATTTCTTCTATCGTGTGGGATATGAGATGTCAATTGATAAATCAAACAACTATATTGACAGTCTTGGTATTTCAAAGATACAGAAATATGCATCACTGTTCGGCCTTTCAAGCAAATCGGGTGTAGAGGTTCCCGAATCAATGCCTTCGATTTCAAGTATTGACTCAGTGCGTACGGCTATCGGATATTATCACAGCTTTACTCCTATTCAGATTTCAAGATATGTTACTGCAATTGCAAATAAGGGCTGTGTATATAATATGACGATTGTAGATAAAATTCTTGATAAAGATAAAAATCTGGTTGTTAATAACGAAGCTAACGTGTATAATCAAATTGATATTTACTCGAATGATGAGTGGAATGCAGTTCGTAAAGGAATGTATAATGTTGTTAATACATCTGCGAACGGACTTAATTCGCTGTATGGCGATTTAGGGCTTGATGTTGCCGGAAAAACAGGAACGGCGCAGGTCAGCTTAACACATCCCAGCCACGGTCTTTTCATATCCTTTGCACCGTATAACGAGCCTGAAATAAGCGTTACGGTTGTTATTCCTAACGGATATGAATCAGCCAATGCCGCAAAGCTGGCGCGAGAGGTTTACGGTCTGTATTTCAACGATGAAAATAAAGAAGAGCTGTTAAGCGGTGATCTTACCACCACAACAGTTACATCTATATCTGTTTCCGATTAACAGCACGGAAGAGAGGTAATAATGGATAATTCTGTAGTCATTAAAGGCAGTAAAAACGGAATTTTGGTTTTACTTGACGAAAACACTGACTATGAGATTCTTAAAGAAAAAACAGCCGCGAAATTCAGGGATTCGGCGAAATTTCTCGGTGACTGTAAAATGGCGGTTGCGTTTGACGGTAAGAAGCTTACCGGTGACCAGCAGCTTGAAATGCTTCGCATAATTAACGAGAATTCCGATCTTGATGTTGTCTGTTTACTTGATAATAATCCTGAGCACGACAGAAGATTTGAGAAGGCCCTGAGTGAGAAGCTTATGGATTTATCAAGCTCCACCGGTCAGTTTTATAAAGGAAATCTTCGCTCAGGTCAGGTACTTGAGATGGAAACAAGTGTAATTATTCTCGGCGATGTTAATCCCGGCGCAAGTGTTGTTTCAAAAGGAAATATTGTAATACTCGGTTCTCTTAAGGGAACGGCTTTTGCCGGTGCTTCAGGTAATCAGAATGCATTCGTTCTTTCTCTTGACATGAATCCGATGCAGATACGAATCGCTGATACTATAGCACGTTCACCCGATAAACCCGAGCGTGATGTTGTTAAAGAAGCAAAGATTGCATTTCTTGAGGACGGGAATATTTACATTGAACCGCTTAGTAAAAATGTACTTAATGATATAAAGCTATATTAAAAACGGAGGAATAAAAATGGGAGAAGTAATTGTTGTAACATCCGGTAAGGGTGGTGTCGGAAAAACCACAACGACAGCAAATGTCGGAACCGGACTGGCTAAGCTTGATAAAAAAGTTGTTTTAATCGATACAGATATCGGCTTAAGAAATCTTGACGTAGTAATGGGTCTTGAAAACAGAATTGTTTATAACCTTGTTGATGTTATTGAAGGAAACTGCAGAATTAAGCAGGCACTTATAAAGGATAAGCGTTACCCTAACCTTTATTTACTTCCTTCAGCGCAGACACGTGATAAATCTGCAGTTACACCTGAGGAAATGAAGCTTCTTTGTGAGCAGCTGCGTGATGAGTTTGACTATATTATCATGGACTGCCCGGCAGGAATCGAGCAGGGCTTTAAGAATGCCATAGCAGGTGCTGACAGAGCGCTCGTTATTACAACTCCTGAGGTTTCGGCAGTCAGAGATGCAGACAGAATCATCGGACTTCTTGAAGCAAATGAGATGAAGAAAACTCATCTTATCGTTAACAGATTAAGAATCGATATGGTAAAGCGCGGCGATATGATGTCAAGTGATGATGTTGTTGAAATCCTCGCCATCGACTTAATAGGTGTTGTTCCTGATGATGAGAATATTGTTGTTTCTACAAATAACGGTGAGCCGCTTGTCGGAAATGATACTCTGGCCGGACAGGCATACATGAATATTTGTAAGAGAATAATAGGAGAGCAGGTTCCTTATTTGGATTTGAATGCCAAGAAAGGGTTCTTCAGCAGGTTATTTAAGAAGAACTAAGGAGGAGAGTATATGGGTTTTTCAGATTTCTTTAGAAAAAAATCTTCAGGAAGCATAGCAAAAGACCGTTTAAAGCTGGTTCTTGTGTCTGATCGTGCCGGATGTTCCCCGGAAGTAATGGAAAAAATCAAAAATGATATTATTGCGGTTATTTCCAAGTACATAGAAATTGATTTGGAAGGACTTGATATTAACAAGTCGGATCGTAGCCATGTCGTTCTG
>JAZNKQ010000013.1:0-46041 GCA_045578645.1 Lachnospiraceae bacterium | reverse complement strand
TATTCTTATGAGGAAATTTTAGCAGTTGATAAGGAAATTGCTGCCTGTATTACACAGGAAATCAAAAGACAGGATGACCATATTGAGCTTATTGCTTCAGAGAACTTCGTAAGCAAGGCTGTTATGGCCGCGATGGGAAGCCCGCTGACAAATAAATATGCAGAGGGATATCCGGGACACCGTTATTACGGCGGATGTGAGTATGTTGATATTGCTGAGGAGCTTGCCGTGGCAAGAGCTAAGGAGCTGTTCGGATGTACCTATGCAAATGTGCAGCCCCATTCGGGAAGCCAGGCAAATCAGGCTGTTCAGCTTGCGCTTCTTCAGCCGGGAGATACCTTTATGGGTATGAATCTCGCACACGGAGGTCATTTATCACACGGAAGCCCGGCAAATATTTCAGGTTCGATATTTAATTGCGTGCCTTACGGTGTTAATGCTGACGGCTATATAGATTATGACGAGGTTGAAAGAATTGCTCTTGAGGCAAAGCCCAGACTTATTATTTGTGGTGCAAGTGCTTATTCACGTACGATTGACTTCAAGCGTTTCAGAGAGATAGCTGATAAGTGCGGTGCTTATCTTATGGCTGATATAGCTCATATTGCAGGTCTTGTTGCAACAGGAAATCATATGAGTCCTATCCCTTACGCACATGTTACAACAGCAACCATACATAAGACTCTGCGCGGACCCAGAGGCGGTCTTATCCTTTCTGATGAGGAGTTTGCAAAGGAGCATAAGTTCAATAAGGCAGTAATACCCGGAGTACAGGGCGGTCCGCTTATGCATGTTATTGCAGCTAAGGCTATCTGCCTGAAGGAAGCGCTTTCGGATGAATTTAAGCAGTATGGTGCCAACATTATTAAAAATGCGAAGGCACTTGCAGAGGAACTTAAGGCACGCGGCTTCAAGCTTGTATCTGACGGTACCGATAATCATCTTATGCTTGTTGACCTGCAGAACATGGGTATAACAGGTAAGGAAGCGGAGGCACTTCTCGGTGAGGTTGATATTACCGTTAATAAAAACACGGTTCCTAACGATCCTCAGTCAGCGTTTGTAACAAGCGGTATCCGTCTCGGAACACCTGCTGTTACCACAAGAGGTATGAATGCCGATGACATGAAGGTAATTGCAGAGGCAATCGAAATTGTAATTAAGAATCCTGCGGGTGATCATTCAAGAGCAAAATCACTTGTAAAAATGCTTACGGCAGCATATCCGCTGTACTAATATAAATAATCAAATAATCCGTGACATGATAAGTAATTATTGTGTCGCGGATTTTTTCTTTGCTGCTGTAATGAATTTTGGAAATGAGGGGAATACTGAAAGCAAAATGGAAAACAGGCCTGATTTGGCCGGAACGGAGAAAATATGCCAAGACGAATTTTTATTCTTTTGCTTTCAGCTGTTATATTACTGACCGGATGCTCTGCAGGGGGAGAGGAGGAGATAAGAGGTATTACCGTTGTCACAAGGGAGGCAGGTTCGGGAACAAGAAGTGCGTTTACGGAGCTTTTCGGAATCATGAGGAATTCACCCGAGGGAGTGCGAACCGACTATACAACCGATATGGCTGAGGAAACGAACAGTACGGCTGTTATGATGACTACGGTTTCGGTTAACAGGTCAGCCATAGGATATATTTCGCTGGGAGCCATGAATGACGATATTAAGGCGGTAAAGATAGACGGCGCCGAAGCAAGTGCGGACAATATAAGGAATGGCAGCTATAAGGTGTTTCGACCCTTTTGCATTGTGACGGCCGGCGAAAGAAATGAGAGAATAAGGGATTTCCTTGCCTTTGTTTACAGCGCGGAGGGGCAGGCAGTGGTTGAGCGTGAGGGATATATTACCGTAAGCTCGCAGGGAAGCTATTCCGCATCGGGAATATCCGGACAGCTGACAATATCAGGCTCATCATCGGTAAGTCCGCTTATGGAAAAGCTGAAGGAGGAGTATGAGATGTTTAATCCCGATATCAGGATTGAATTGCAGCAGAATGATTCAACAACGGGTATTAATTCGGTTATTGACGGAATATGCGATATCGGTATGTCATCACGTGCCTTAAAGATAAGCGAGGAACAGAAGGATGTGGTGTCGGTGGCATTTGCTCTGGACGGAATAGCGGTGATAGTTAATAAGGATAATCCGGTTGAGGATTTATCTACAACAGATATACAGGAAATCTATACCGGGGAGAGAACAGAGTGGTAGGACGAATACAAAAAAACGAGAGAGTAATGAAAATCGTATTTTTTGTCTGCGCATGCATATCGATAGCTGCCGTAATACTTATATGCCTGTTTCTGTTTACAAACGGAATACCTGCAATTGTAAAAATCGGAGTGCCGGAATTTTTGTCGGGAATGAAATGGAAGCCGCAGCAGGATCTATACGGGATACTGCCGATGATTATCGGGAGCCTGTATGTGACGGCGGGCGCTGTTCTGATCGGGATTCCCGTGGGTCTGTTTGCTGCGGTATTTCTGGCATATTTTTGTCCCGAGAGGCTTCGTCGTCTGCTTAAGCCTGCTGTTAATCTTCTTGCCGGTATTCCGTCGGTGATTTACGGCTTCTTCGGACTCACTGTTCTCGTCCCTGCAATACAGGCGGTTGCCGGGGGCAGCGGAAAAGGGGTGCTTACCGTATCGGTTGTACTTGGTATTATGGTTCTGCCGACGATAATAAGTGTGTCGGAGGATGCGCTGCGCTCGGTACCTGACGGGTATCTTGAGGGGGCACTGGCGCTTGGCGCAACAAGGGAGCGAAGCGTTTTCAGAGTGGTTTTGCCGGCAGCACGCTCGGGAATAGCAGCCGGGGCGGTACTGGGACTCGGAAGGGCAATAGGCGAGGCCATGGCTGTAAGTATGGTTGCGGGAAATCAGGCAGTAATACCGAAGGGCTTACTTTCCGGAGTCAGAACGCTGACGGCAAATATTGTGCTTGAAATGGGATATGCGGCAGAACTGCACAGAGAGGCACTTATCGGAACCGCGGTGGTGCTGTTTGTGTTTATTTTGATAATAAATCTGATGTTTTCATTAATCAGAGGGAAATAGTGTGAAACAGTGCTGTGCACTGTTTCGCACGGCTATTTGTTTAAGAGCGAAAACAAACAGCCATTGCGACATTCCTCGCGACAGGTCGCTCAGAAATGGGGATTTGTATGGCACATGATTGGTTAAAAGGAAAAATGAAGCAATATCTTCGTAAACCGGGTTCGCTTGCATTGCTGCTTCTGCTGTGGGCATCGGGTATTGTGATAATGGCTGTTGTGGCACTTATTATAGGCTATACAATGATAAAAGGAATACCGTATATAAAGCCTGAGCTGTTCGAATGGAGGTATACCTCCGAAAATCATTCGCTTATGCCGGCACTTATTAACACGATTGTGATAACCGGACTTGCGCTTGTAATAACCGTACCTGTCGGAGTGGCGGCAGCGGTATTTCTCACCGAATATTCTGCGGGCGGTCGGTTTGTTAAGACGGTAAGACTTACTGCCGAAACGCTTTCGGGTATTCCGTCGATTGTATTCGGTCTGTTCGGATATCTGGTATTTGTAATTACGTGCGGGTTCGGATATTCAATTCTGGCAGGCGGACTGACTCTTGCCACAATGATTCTGCCTACGATACTGCGGACTACGGAGGAGGCTTTGATTTCGGTTCCGGATATGTACCGGGAGGGAAGCTTCGGACTTGGGGCGGGAAGGCTTAGAACGGTGTTCAGAGTCGTGCTGCCGTCGGCATTTCCTGCCATTTTATCAGGAATAATACTAAGTGTAGGAAGAATTGTCGGAGAAACGGCGGCACTTTTGTATACTGCCGGAAGCGTTGCGGGGATTTCAAAAAGTCTGTTAGCCTCGGGGCGTACCTTGTCGGTTCATCTGTATGCGCTTCTTTCCGAGGGAATGTATATGGAGGACGCATATGCAACAGCGGTTATTTTAATGGTGTTTGTGATAGTGATTAATACCGTTTCGGGATTTGCGGGACGAAGAAGGAGAACGGTTTGAGCAGGTCAAAAGTTGAAATAAGAAATCTTGAGCTTAGGTACGGGGAGTTTCCTGCATTGAAAAATATCTCCATGCTGCTGCCGGAAAATGAGATTACTGCATTTATAGGACCGTCGGGCTGCGGTAAGTCAACTCTCTTAAAGAGTATAAACAGAATGAATGATCTTGTAAGAAACTGTAGGATTTCGGGAGAAGTGCTGCTTGACGGTGTGAATATATATGGTGATATGGATGTAAATATACTAAGGCGGCGCGTCGGAATGGTTTTTCAGAAGCCGAATCCCTTCCCTATGAGTATTTATGACAATATCGCATTTGGTCCGCGTACACACGGCATTAAGAAAAAGAGTGAGCTCGATGCCGTTATTGAGGAATCCTTAAGAAACGCGGCAATATGGGATGAGGTTAAGGACCGGCTTAAAAGAAGCGCTCTTGAGATGTCGGGAGGACAGCAGCAGAGACTGTGTATTGCAAGGGCACTGGCGGTAAGGCCGGAGGTGCTGCTGATGGATGAACCCACCAGCGCTCTGGACCCGGTTTCGACATCAAAAATAGAGGATCTTGTACTGGAGCTGAAAGAGAAATATACCATCGTTATGGTGACACATAATATGCAGCAGGCGGTCAGGATTTCCGATAATACGGCATTTTTTCTGACGGGAGAGCTTATTGAATATAAGGATACCGGAACCCTGTTTTCGTCGCCGGAGCAAAAGAAAACAGAGGAATATATAACGGGGAGGTTCGGGTGATGCGAAACAGATTTGATGAGCAGCTTCAAAGGCTTAACGAGGAGCTTACGGACATGGGTGAGCTGTGTGTTGAGGCTATTTCCGCCGCATTAAAGACTCTGTTTGAGGATTCTCAAAAGGAGAGAGAGCATGCCAGAGACACGGAATGTGAGATAGACAGAAAAGAGAGAACCATAGAGGATTTATGTCTTAAGCTTCTGCTTCAGCAGCAGCCGGTTGCAAGAGATCTGAGAATTATTTCATCGGCACTGAAAATGATTTCCGATATGGAGCGTATTGGTGACCAGGCATCGGATATAGCTGAGATAACAGAATATATAACTGACCGTGAGACTGAGAGCAAGCTTCATATCAGGGACATGACGGAGGCTGTTATCCATATGGTAACAGAAAGCGTCAAATCCTTTGTAATGAAGGATCTGACGCTTGCAAACGATGTTATTAAATATGATGATGTGGTTGATGCACTGTTCGATAAGGTAAGAAACGAGCTGATAACCCTATTGTCGAATAAATATTCTGACGGGGAATTCTGCATTGACCTTCTTATGATTGCAAAATACCTTGAGCGAATAGGTGATCACGCCACCAATATTGCCGAGTGGGTCGTGTTTTCAATAACCGGAAAGCACGTGACGGATTAATAGTAGTAATTCTGCTTGCGGGGAAGCAGTCTGACTTCCTTTGCCTTCTTTTTGCGTGTCATGTATGCAATGAATGCAACAGCGGCGCCGAGAATAACGATAAATGCTATTATGAGTGCACACTGCATGAAATAGTTTTCGGGAAGCAGCGTGATAATCGGGTCCGTAGCAGGATTAAAAATCCAGTCGTCGTTGCTGAAAACAACTCTGTGGAAAAGGTTAAACAGTGCTTCGAAATTAATAAGTGATGCCACTACAACAATTACGGGAAGAACAATTGCAGTGATTGCGGCAGTGCGCAAAAACTTATATTCTTTGTTCTTTATTTTAATTATGAATGAAATCACACACAGTAAAAGCGAAACGGCACCGACGATGTAAATTATGTTAAAAATCGTTTTTACCTCGGCGAAATGGGAGAGCCCGCTTTCGGAAGCCCGAAGTGAGGGGAACGAAAGCTCGCCAAAGAAGAAAGGAGAGCAGTAGTCGATAAGTGCGTTATAGTTCTCCTTAATAACAACGGCATTGAGTCCGCTTGCCTGTTCCAGCTCAAGCCAGGATATATTGAGATAATAAAGTGGACGAAGATTAATCGCCAATGCAAGACCTAAAGCAATCAGTGCAAAGGTAAAGAAAATACCGGTAGGTATATCTGTCCACCTGAAACGCACGGGTGTTTCGTAGGGTATCGCTCTCTTTCCCACATCGTCCTCCTTTCGAAGAATACAAAAATACAACTATTTACACATTCAAAATGATATCACATAACTTATGCAAGTACAAGGCTTTATGCACGAATATCAAAATTATATCGGCTTACGGTTTCTGCGGGGCTGTCGCTGCTTAATACGCTTTCAATACGGCCGGTCGGCAATTCGCGGACTGTGAAGTCTATGTCGGTATCAAAGCCTCTTTTTGTAAGCAGTTTTTTCAGTGACTCAATGTCGGCAGAAAGGGCAGAAGAGGCTTTGGGACTTTCTGTGTAAAAATTCATATGAAGCGAATTGTTCTTAAGCCGAATGCGGATATCGGTGGTTCCGAGGTTTGTCATGTTTAAATGCAGCAGAACGCTTACTCCCTCATCCGGGTCACGCGGTCTGCTTTTTTTACGGTAAACATAGAGCTCGCCCTGTGTGTTTCCTGAGGAAAGCTGAAGGGGCAGCTGGATATACGGAAATACATTGTTCAGCTCGCACATGAATTCAAGCCCCGCAGCCGCTCTGTTTAATCCGGAAGTAATTGCATCGGCCTTGAAACCGGATGCCAGTTCACGGAGTCCGTCAAGAAGCGCGGAGGCTTCGGAATAAAACTCACGGAGTCTGCTTTTGTCGGTCATTTCGTCGGGGTGCAGAGTCAGCATGTTTTTCAGGGCACCGCGAATAAGCTTACGGAATACCGGACTTTCAAAAAGACGTCCGGTATCCGGGATTTCTGCATTTTGAAGTAACGGCTTCAGCCTTGAGATTAAGCTCTCGGGAGTAAAACGCATAAGAGGCGTTTCGGATTCCTTTGAAAAATGAGCGGGGAAGGCTTCCTTAAGAAGTAAATTAAGTTCATCAGCTTCGTCTGGTTCAAGGAACCCGCCGAGAGTATTGTCGGGAGCCTGAAGCTCCTGTGCCTGTCCGGGCATGGAGGGCATAAGGGTTCTGTTATCAGTGATATCGGCGGTAGCAGGAAGAGGTATGTCCGAAGTAATATCTGCTGCCTTGACGGGGGCGGAAGCCGCTTCGGAAGGTACGTCTGAGGCTGCCGCCGGGATTTTTACCGTGCCTCCGGCTGATTTACCGGTGTAGGCAGTACTTTCACTCAATGATGAAATTATGTCAGTCAGCTTTAAAAGAAATTCCGTGTTTGCTCCTGACGAAGAAGTGTTTTCGTTTAAAAAGCCGTCAATGCTGTCAAGAATTTCCAACGCATGTGAAAGAAACTGATTCTCGGGCTGTTCGTAGCCTGCCATTTGTGCGGCAGTGAAATTATTGACGGGAATGCCTGATTTATTCATAAGTGCAAGCGTGTTTAGCGAAAGCTCCTTATGCATTGCAGCCTGATTCAAAAGACGCCTTATTCCGCTGCTGTCTATTGACATGTGATTGTCAAGAAGTACACGTACTGCTTCAATGTTTTTTTCGGTGGGAGGAAGACCTGCAGCATCAAGTGCCTTAAGCAGAATTGCCTCATTTCCCGAGCCGGAGGGTGTTGAAATGAGCTTAAGGTTTATTCCGTTTCCGGAATTGGATTTGATGATAAAGGAGGCGCTGTCACCGATGGAAAGCATGGAGGCTGATTCAAGATTTGCAAAAATCATTCTTCCGTCTGCAAGACGGATTTTTACTGCATTTCCGGTAAGGTCTGTTACTTCGCCGGTGAGCTGTTTGCCGGATGTGAGGTCGGAAATACCGCCGGAAATGATACCTTTTCCGGTAATATGGTTATAAGTCTGCGGCTTCAGACTATTCAGATTCATGCTGCCCGTAACGTCCTTCAAATTAATCCTCCTTTATATGCTGCTTGTTAAATTTCCGCCCGCTGCAGTCTGGCGCAGGCAGAGAATTATGTAAACGTAATTATATATATATATCGTCATTATACGGTGAAAGCTGAAGCAAAGAACGCTGTCGGAGCAGGGTAACAAAAGAGGGAGGAAAATATTAAATTACAATTAATTCGGAATACCCTCTTCATTTGTTCGTGGGAATATGTTATTATGGTGTTTATGGCTAAGAATACAACAGGAGGACATACTAATGTCTGAATATTATATTGCAACAGATGCAACCTTTGATCTTAATCAGGAACTTACGGATGAGCTTGGAGTAAAGGTTATTCCCATGGAATTTCTGCTCGACGGGGTTTCCTATTATCATTATCCGGATTGTCACGAGCTTTCTCTTCCTGACTTTTACCGCGGACTTAAAGAGGGAAAGAGTGCATCGACAACCCAGATAACACCAAATCGTTACATGGAGTTTTTTGAAGAACTGCTTGCAGACGGAAAGGACATTATTTATATTGCGCTGTCTTCAGGACTCAGCGGTACCTACGCTTCCGCATGTCTTGCGGCTGTTGAGCTTTGTGATAAATATCCCGACAGAAAAATCCGCTGCATTGATTCTGTATGTGCGTCGATAGGAGAGGGACTTTTGGTATATAATGCAGCTCTTCAGCAGAAGAAGGGTTTATCTTATGATGAAATGGTGGCTTACATAGAGGAAACAAAGGTGAAGTGCTGCCATTGGTTTATGGTAGAGGATTTAGAGCAGCTTAAGCGCGGCGGAAGAATAAATGCACTTGAAGCGGTTCTCGGAGCAGCGCTTAATATTCATCCGATTCTGAGTACCGACAGACAGGGTAAGCTTCGCGTGGTAACGAAGGTCAGAAGCGCAAAAAAGGCTTTATCGTATATTCTTCAGACTATGATAAATGACGGTGTTAATCTGGCTGAGCAGACTGTTATGGTAGGACACGGCAATGCGGAAGAGTACGCTAAGGCATTGCAGGCGGAGGTTCTTGCAACGGGACTTGTTAAGGACTGCATTATTGCAGAAATCGGACCTGTAATCGGTTCTCATGTCGGAAGCGGAATGTGTGCACTGGTATTCCTCGGTGATAATTATAAAGGGATTTAGTAAAGAATAGAGGGATATATTCCCGGATTGGAGGATGCAGATGATATCTGGAGCTGTCACAACGGCATTAATGAGCGAAATCGTATTTGCTGTTACTATACCGATATTGCTTGTAATAATACTTAAAATCAGAACAAAAACCAGCCTGATTCCGGCTTTTGCGGGATGTATGGCATATTTATTTTTCGGTCTGGAGCTTACGGGACTTTTGCACGGATTTTTCATGAAGGAAGGCAGTGCGATAGGAGATTTTATTAACAGTAACGTGGTTTCCTATACCCTCTATGTGGTACTTGTGACTGCTGTACTTGAGGAGACGGGCAGACTTGTATGCTTCAAATACATATTGAGAAATCATACACATAAGCGCAGCTCTCTTATGTTCGGTATCGGCTATGCCGGACTTGAAACTGCTCTTGTAGTCGGACTTTCGGCGTTTCTTAACCTTGCATATGCATCCGTTATTAATGAGCTTGGAGTTGAAGAGTTCGTTAAGTCCTTTGAGGGAGTCGAGCCTTCTGCGGTTAATGAGCTTGTTGAGACCATTCAGGCCATAACGGTTTTAGATTGCGTTGCAGCATCGGTTGAACGAATAATATGCATTATTATTCAGGTTGCACTTTCTGTAATATGCTACTATGCAGTGTCAAAGGGACTGTATATTTATTACGGTATTGCGATAGTAATGCATATGATAGTAAATATCCCGTCATCCCTAGTAAAATACGGCACTGTAGACAATGCAGCCGTTGCAGAGCTGGTTATAGCGGTTCTTGCTGCGGGCATAGCTTATGTGGCAATTAAGCTGTATAGGGAGTTTGATTCGGCACAGGATCCATTTTTGAAAAAATATGCAAAAAACACTTGAAAAAGTGAATGAATAGTAATATTATATGAATCAACATTTATACTAACGGAGGGAAAAGGAATGAAAGAAAAGGTTATTCTTGCTTATTCGGGCGGACTTGACACTACGGCTATTATACCGTGGCTTAAGGAGAATTATGATTATGAGGTAGTATGCTGCTGTATCGATGTAGGACAGGAGAGTGAGCTTGACGGACTTGAGGAAAGAGCAAGACTGTCAGGTGCTGAAAAATTATACATTGAGCATCTTACCGAGGAATTTGTTGATGAATATATTATGCCCTGCGTAAAGGCCGGTGCGGTATATGAGCACAAGTATCTTCTTGGTACTTCAATGGCAAGACCTCTTATTGCAAAGAAGCTTGTTGAGATTGCAAGAAAAGAAGGCGCTGTGGCAATTTGTCACGGAGCTACGGGTAAGGGAAATGATCAGGTTCGTTTCGAGCTTGGTATCAAGGCACTTGCTCCCGACTTAAAGATTATTGCTCCCTGGAGATGCAATGAGACCTGGAATATGCAGTCACGTGAGGATGAGATTGAGTATTGCCACCAGCATGGTATAGATTTACCCTTCTCTACAGATAACAGCTACAGCCGTGACAGAAACCTCTGGCATATCAGCCACGAGGGTCTGGAGCTTGAGGATCCTGCAAATGCTCCTAATTATGATCATCTTTTAGTTCTCGGAGTTGCTCCCGAGAAGGCTCCCGATGAGGGCGAGACCATTTCACTTTCCTTTGAGAAGGGTGTTCCGGTTGCACTTAACGGTGAGAAGATGACAGCTACCGAGATTATTAAGAAGCTCAACGCACTTGGCGGCAAGCATGGTATCGGTATTGTTGATATCGTTGAGAACCGTGTAGTAGGAATGAAGTCACGCGGTGTTTATGAGACACCCGGCGGAACAATTCTTATGGAAGCGCATGATCAGCTTGAGGAGCTTATTCTTGACCGTGCAACAATGACCTGTAAGAAGGAAATCGGTAACAAATTTGCTGACGTTGTTTATGAAGGCAAGTGGTTCACACCTCTTCGCGAAGCACTTCAGGCATTTGTTGAAAGTACACAGCAGTATGTGACCGGTGAGGTTAAGGTAAAGCTTTACAAGGGAAATATTATTAAGCAGGGTACCACATCACCCTATTCACTTTACAGTGAGAGCCTTGCTTCATTTACAACCGGTGAGCTTTATGATCATCATGATGCAGAAGGCTTCATTAATCTGTTCGGTCTTTCGCTTAAGGTTAGAGCAATGAAGATGGCTGAGATTGAGAATAAGTAATTAATACAATATGAAATGAAAAAGCTATGGTGATACCGGAAGGTATCATCATAGCTTTTGTATTTTTTTGATAATGTCTGTTGTGGTTGCTTCCGTATATGAATCAATAAGCAAATCTCTGTATATTCCGCCGAGCCGGTAGAGCCCTTCGGCAATAAGTCCCGCAAAAATGACGGCACCCTCGTAGCACAGATGGGTGTTGTCACCGGTTCCTTCCCTGCACATAAACCATTTTACCGTTGCTTCGTCACCTTCACTGTTCATAAGCTCTCTGCTTGAAGAGGTGAGGTCGATATACGGAATATCAAGCCTGTTGGCAAGCTGTATCATGGCATCGGGATAATCAAGGTGGGTCGGCTCAATGGCTGTGCCCGAAAAACGGCGTCTCTCAAGCGGTGTTATTAGAACGGGAAAGGCTCCCTTATGCTGTGCACGGTTAATAAATACCGAGAGGTTTTCCTGGTAGGTTCCGTAGGGCTCGGTTCTTCTTTCCGCGTCCGGCTTTGAGTCGTTGTGACCGAATTGTATAAACAGGAAATCACCGGGAGAAATTGAGTCAATGACGGGGTTAAGACGCCCCTCATCAAGAAAGCTCTTTGTGCTTCGTCCGTTAACGGCATGATTGCAAACCGTAACATCCTCCCGAAGATATAGAAAAAGCACCTGTCCGATTCCCGTCTGGGGATAGGTATTGATATGATTTGCAGCGACTGTTGAATCGCCTGTCCAGTATATTGTTGGCATAATATCTCCGTTGTTTTTATTAATAATACTATTCAAAGGCTGTGGTTCCGCGTAAGACAAGTTCACCGGAATAAATTGTTTTTTGAGGAATTTCATTTCCGGATAGAACCTCGACAAGATTTCGTACCAGCTGGCGGCATAAAAGCTCAAGTCTGTTGTCAATTGAGGTGAGCTCAGGCTCGCAGCATACTGTCAGTAATGAATTGTTAAAGCCGATAACCGAAAGTTCATCAGGAATTTTGATGCCGGCCTTGGAGGCATACTTAACGGCGCCGAGTGCAAGTGAATCCTCCGCTGCTATGACGGCGTCAAAACGCAGTCCTTTTTCATAAAGTGACTCAACATATGCGGCAACATCCTTTATTTCGTTGGTTGATGACCGGGCAACATAATGTGATGCAGGAGAAAGACCTGCATTGCTCATGGCTGACTCGTACCCGCTAAGCTTTCGTGAACCGCTGTAGGAGGTTGAGTTGTAGAGATAGAGGATGTTTTTGCAGCCATGGGAAATAAGCTTGCCCGTAGCACTGCTGATTGCCTGAAAATCATCGCAAAGACTGCTGTATACATTGCTGACGGGGTACTCTGCGTTCAAAAGCATTATCGGAATATCCTTTGCTGCCTCTTTTATGTAAAGATTATCCTTTTCGTTTGCTTCGACGAAATTTGAGCCGACAAGTATAATGCTGTCAACCTTCTTTGAAAGAAGCAGGTTCATGTATTTATGCTTGTTAGCCAGTTCATAGCCGGTACAGCAAAGAATACTGTCATATCCGTTCTCTCTGAGAAACTGTTCAAGGTGGTAAACTGCCTTGGCAAGATACAGATCTGATGAGTCGGCGCAGAGGATTCCGATTGTCTGAATTGTGTTAAGTCCGAGTCCTCTTGCAAACGCGTTGGGTGTGTAAGAAAACTCTTCAACAACCTCCATAACCTTTTTCTTTGTTTTTGGGCTGACCTTGGAGCTGCCGTTCAAAACTCTTGAGACGGTAGCGATAGAAACCCCGGCTTTTTGTGAAATATCGTATATAGTCATATCCTTCTCCCCTGTTGTTGCGGTGTAAGCGGTTACAAATTCGATACACGCTTACTGAATAGCACATTTAGTATACAGCAAAAACTTGCGTTTTACAAGATATTTTGAAAATAATGTAAAGGATAGTGGCAATAAATACTTGACGAAAGCGAAAGAGTGGGATAATATAAAGAATGTAAGCGTTTACATAAAACGCTGTTGACAGGCTGAATTATATGCTTTTAAACGGACTAAGGTAAAGGGGATGAATACTATGAGGACACTTAATTCTGAATTATTTGCTAAGAAGGAACGGGAAATCAAGGTATTGCAGTTTGGAGAAGGAAACTTTCTGCGCGCATTTGTGGACTATATGATTGATATTATGAATGAGCAGGGTGATTTTGACGGAAATATCGTACTTGTCAAGCCGATTCAGTTCGGAAGTCTTGAACAGTTCGAAAAGCAGGACTGCAACTATACAGTGCTTTTGCGCGGAATAGAGGACGGTAATGAGAAGGTGGTAAAGAGAGTGGTTACTTCTGTTGCCGATACCGTGGATTCATACAGTGATTACAGCAAGTACATAGATTATGCAAAGCTTCCGTCCTTACGCTATATTGTTTCAAATACTACGGAGGCGGGAATAGTATATGATGAGAGTGACAGCATCGAGCTATGTCCTCCTAAAAGCTATCCCGGAAAGCTTACCCAGTTTTTATATGAGCGCTTTAAGGCCTTTGACGGTGCTGCCGATAAGGGACTTGTGATGCTTCCGGTTGAGCTTATTGATGATAACGGCATAATGCTTAAAAAATGTGTGCTTAAGCAGATTGAGAACTGGAAGCTTCCGGATGCATTTAAGGCATGGGTTGAGGAGGCATGTATTTTTACTTCAACGCTTGTAGACAGGATTGTAACGGGTTATCCGAAGCTCGAGGATAAGAAGCTTTGGGAGGAATTCGGCTATGAGGACAGACTTCTCGTTACGGGTGAGCCCTTTGCACTCTGGGTAATAGAGAGTGATAAGGACATAAGCGGGGAGCTCCCGTTTGTTAAGGCCGGTCTTCCTGTTATTTACACCGACAATCAGAAGCCCTATAAGCAGCGCAAGGTCAGAATACTGAACGGAGCACATACCTCCTTTGTTCTTGCATCCTACATGGCGGGTAATGACACCGTTCTTGAGTCAATGGATGACGGACTTATCAGCAGATTTATGACTGATACAATATATGATGAGATTATTCCTACGCTTGATTTACCCAAGGAGGATCTGATGAGCTTTGCCGGTGCGGTAAAGAGCAGATTCGGCAATCCCTATGTAAGACATGAGCTGCTTTCAATCTCGCTTAATTCGGTTTCTAAGTGGAGAGCGCGTTGTATGCCCAGTCTTCTCGGATATGTTGAGCGCTATGGTAATCTTCCCGTACACCTTACATTTTCAATTGCCGCACTTATGTATTTCTATTCTTCATCTGAGAGGGATGAAAATGCGTTAATCGGTAAGCGTAACGATAATACCTACAGGATACTGGATGACGCTGCCGTGCTGGACTTCTTTGCGGCTAACAGTGGTAAGAATTCGGAAGAGTTTGTTAACAGCTTCCTTTCAAGCGAAGAATTTTTCGGTCAGAATCTTCTTGAGGTGGAGGGACTTGGCGAAAGAGTTGCGGAATACCTTGATGTAATCAGAAAAGAGGGAATGCGTAAGGCTATAGAGCTTTGCTGCTGATTGCCTGCGAATGCCGGAGAGGTGTATATGACAAATTATATTAAGATTAATGAGAATGACAATGTGGCGGTTGCACTCGGAGAGCTTCAGGCCGGAGAGACTGTCAAAATTGCGGGTGACTGCTTTGATGTGACTGAGAAGATTCCGGCGGGGCATAAGCTTGCACTTACGGATATCCGAAAGGGAAATGACGTTGTCAAATACGGCGCTCCCATAGGAAGAGCGACAGAGGATATTAAAAAGGGCAGCTGGATTCATACCCATAACGTTAAGACCCGTCTTGAAGGAAAGCTGGAATATATTTATGAACCCGATAAAGGCGGATTCCTTAGGAATGATGATGCTGCAGGAAAGCTTGCAAAAAGCTTTATGGGCTATAAGCGGTCAAATGGTGCGGGTATCAGGAATGAAATATGGATTATCCCTACCGTGGGCTGTGTAAATCACATTGCGGAGGAGCTTGCGTTAAGACTTTCCGCAAAAAAGCACGGGAGTATTGATGCGGTGGTGGCGATGACACATCCCTACGGATGCTCGCAGATGGGCGATGATCAGGAGAATACTGCGCAAATTCTCGGAAATCTTGCAAAGCACCCGAATTGCGGAGGTGCACTTATACTTTCACTCGGCTGTGAAAACAACAACCTTGACCATATGAAGAAATATCTTGAGGGTGTCTGCGAGGAGAGAATCAGATATCTGGTATGTCAGGACTGTGATGATGAGCTTGCAGAGGGTGAGAAGCTGCTCGACGGGCTTATGGACATTGCCGCGGAGGATGTACGGGTTGAAATACCTGTAACGGAGCTTGTTGTAGGGCTCAAATGCGGAGGAAGCGACGGATTTTCCGGAATAACGGCAAATCCTCTGGTCGGAAGGTTTTCCGATATTCTGATAAGCAAGGGCGGCAGTACAATTCTTACCGAGGTTCCGGAGATGTTCGGAGCCGAGACTTTGCTAATGAATCGCTGCACGGATGAGGCTGCGTTTGGAAAAACAGTTGCTCTCATCAATAATTTTAAGGAATATTATGAGCGTCATAATCAGGTAATATACGAAAATCCGTCACCGGGCAATAAGGCGGGAGGTATAACGACTCTTGAGGATAAGTCACTCGGATGTGTGCAGAAGTCGGGAAGTGCTCCCGTGAAGGATGTTCTTGAGTATGGCGGCAGTGTATGTGTAAAAGGACTAAATCTTCTGAGCGCTCCGGGAAATGACATGGTTGCTTCGACTGCTCTTGCGGCAGCAGGTGCACAGCTGGTACTTTTTACCACCGGACGCGGAACCCCTCTTTCATCGCCTGTTCCTACGATGAAAATATCGACCAATACAGGACTGGCGACACGCAAGAGAAGCTGGATTGATTTTGATGCCGGGGTTCTTGTAAGCGAAGGCAGAGACGCGGGTGAGCTTGCATGTGAATTCTATGATTATGTGATAAAGGTTGCTTCGGGTGAGTATGTAAAGGGTGAGGCAGCAGGATATCACAGTATGACGATATTTAAGCAGGGTGTGACTCTGTAAAATGCTATTGTCGGAAAAGGGGATTACGATGAACTACGAGATTCTTAAGTGCTTTACGGATGAGTATCTTAATAAATACAGGGATTATAAGAACTACTGGAATTATGAGGACGGCTGTGTGCTTACGGGTGCATTAAGGCTTTATTGCGCCTGCAGGGACGGTAAGGCTGATGATTTTGCGGCAGACGGAAGGGCAGACAGGCTTAAAGCCTTTGTGCTTGACTATCTTAAGCGCGTGATTGATACAGAGGGCAATATTACTACCTTTGATGAAAGTCACTATAATATTGATAATATCAATTCCGGTAAGGTTTTGTTCTTTGCATATGATGAAACCGGTGATGAGAGGTACAAAAAGGCAGCCGAATATCTGATGAAGCGTCTTGACAATCATCCGAGAACAGATTGCGGAAGCTTTTGGCATAAGGAGATATATCCGTATCAGATATGGCTTGACGGACTGTATATGGCACAGCCGTTCTATATGGAGTATGAAACAAGGTTCAACAAAAATAACCGCTACAGCGATATTGTCGGACAGTTTAAGACGGTTCGCGAGAGGCTGTTTAATGATGAAAAGAAGCTCTACTATCACGGCTATGATGAAAAGGGAGTACAGCCGTGGTGTAATCCCGAAAATAACTGTTCCCGCAATTTCTGGTTAAGGTCAATGGGCTGGTATTTAATGGCACTCATTGATTCAATCGAAGCAATGGATATAACGCTCTTTGATTTTTACAGGGAGCTGCAGGCAATTTTTCATGAGGCGGTTGACGGAATTCTGCGCTACATAGATACCGAAAAATATATGTTTTATCAGGTGATTGACAGGGCGGACGCAGAAGGTAATTATTTTGAAACCTCAGGCTCTTCAATGGTCGGATGCGCAATCCTGAAGGCATGTCGTCTCGGTGTTCTGCCCGCTGAGAAATACCGGCATATCGGAAAGCGTATTTTCGAAGGAATTGTTGAGAATAAGCTTGTTAAGACGGAGGAAGGCTGCTTGCTCACCGATATATGTCTGGTTGCGGGACTCGGACCCGGAGAAAAGCGTGACGGAAGTGTTGAATACTATCTGTCTGAGAAGGTGGGCAGTAACGATGCCAAGGGTGTCGGACCGTTCATGATGCTGATGGCTGAATACATAGCATCGGATAATTAGACCTGCGGAGGCGGTTATGGAGATAAAATGTTTAAAAACAACGGCAAGGAGTGCTGTTATCGAGATTAAGGACGGGGGAGTTTACAATACCCATCTTGCTTACAGACTTAGCGTTAAAGAAGTGTCACCCGATATATACAGTGCAAATCCGAGCCATATTATAGAAGATGACAGATGTATTGTGTCGGTTTTTGACCTTGCACCCGAAAAGGAGTACCTGCTGACGGTGGAGTTTTCCGATGGTGAAGCCTTAAGCGGAAGCTTTAAGACAGAATTCGAGTCTGTTACACTTAATGTACGTGATTTCGGTGCCGCAGGTGACGGAAAAGCTGATGATACGCCCTTTATTCAGGCGGCAATACTGTGCTGCCCTGAGGATGGCAGAGTGCTTATACCTAAGGGCCGTTATATGGTATCCGGAATATGGCTTAAGAGCAATATGAATATTGAGCTTGCAAAAGGAGCGGAGCTTTGTCTGACAAAGGACAGGGCAAGAATTCCCAAGCTTCCGGGTCATGTTGATTCATACGACGGAAATACCGAGCATCTCTTCGGTTCCTGGGAGGGCAATCCGCTTCCCATGTACAATGCACTGCTTACGGGCTTTAGGGTCAGTAATGTAAATATATACGGCGAGGGTGTTCTGAACGGAAATGCCACAAAGGAAGACTGGTGGAAGAATCCTAAGGCCATCAGACCCGTATTCAGACCGCGAACGGTATTCCTTGGATACTGTGAGGATGTTTCGCTGCAGGGAATTACCGTTAAGAACAGTCCGTCCTGGACCATACATCCTTATTTCTCAAAGAAGCTTGGTTTCTATAATGTATCGATTATTAATCCGTGGGATTCTCCGAATACCGACGGAATTGACCCCGAGTCCTGTGAGGATGTAAAAATCTACGGTGTGCATTTTTCACTCGGCGATGATTGTATAGCAGTAAAGTCAGGAAAGATTTATATGGGACGTAAGTATAAAACTCCCTCATCAAATCTTCATATATATCAGTGTCTGATGGAGTACGGACACGGTGCCGTTACGGTGGGAAGCGAATCCGCAGCGGGTGTGCGCGGCCTTGTGGTTGAAAACTGCAGATTCTACCGTACCGACAGGGGACTCAGACTGAAAACGCGCCGCGGAAGAGGAGAGGATTCGGTTCATGACAATATAATATTCAGGAATATTGTTATGGACGAGGTTGTTACTCCGTTTGTAGTGAATGCCTTTTATTGCTGCGATACCGACGGAAAGTCGGATTATGTGCAGAACAGGGAGGCGCTTCCTGTTGATGAGCGTACTCCGGTAATGAAGACGATTATTTTTGAGGATATAAATTGTACGAACTGTCATAATGCGGCGGGCTGGATTGAGGGCTTACCCGAGAGAAAGATAGAAAAGCTGGTTCTTAAGAATATTACGGTATCCTACAGTGAAGAAGCTAAGGCAGGAAGACCGTCGATGGCACTTCATATTCCGGAGTGCAGAAAAAGAGGCTTCGTAATCAGAAATGTTGAAAAGCTTGATATTGATAATGTCAAGGTTGACGAATGTTCAGGAGAAGCATTTGAAATAATTTAATTGCCTATTTTCCCTACTTATTTTCCCTAACGACACATGCGGACTTTGCTTCGCATGTGTCGTTTTTTTGGGGGAAGAGAAGGCTGTGGAGGGTGTTAAACTGCTTTGTAAGTCTTCCGGAGAAGTTTCTTTAAAATTGCAGAGAAATGTGATAGAATATAAAAGTTAGTATATTAGCTTTAATATATCGGTGGAGGTAAATATGCGACAGATAGGAATCAGGCTTCATGACACTGTTAAGGGAACACTTGAAGAAAGAATAATCAGCGCAAAGGAGCAGGGCTTTAAATGCGTACAGCTTGCCCTTCCGAAAGCTGTTTCGGATAATTCTACGGCCGATGCGGCATTGACACCCGGCTATGCAATGCATATAAAGAGGCTTTTTGCAAAGCATGACATGGATATTGCGGTTCTCGGCTGCTATTATAATCTTGCGAATCCGAATGAGGAAAGCTTAAAGGCTGTAATTGAAAAGTATAAAGCTCATATAAGATTTGCAGCCCTGCTCGGCTGCGGCGTGGTAGGAACAGAGACGGGCGCGCCTAATGAGGAATACCGCTTCGAGGCGGCATGCCACAGTGAGGAAGCGCTGAATATTTTTATAAAAAATGTAAAGATAGTTGTTGACTATGCGGAAAGAATGGGAGTAATACTGGCAATTGAACCTGTCTTTACCCATATCGTAAGCACTCCGGAGAGAGCAAGAAGGGTTCTTGATGAAGTGGCATCACCGAATCTGCAGATTATTTTCGATCCGGTTAATTTATTACATATAAGTAATCACGAGAACAGAAATCAGATATTCAGGGATGCAATCAGACTGCTGGGAAAGGATATTACCGTCCTGCATGTTAAGGATTATAATGTTCTTGACGGGAAGGTTGTTTCGGGACCTGTTGGAACCGGAATTATGGATTACAGGGAAATTGTTGATTTTATCGAGAAGGAAAAGCCCTATATGCATTGCACGCTTGAGGACACAAAGCCGGACAATGCGGTGGCTGCCAGAACGTATTTTGAGTCACTTTAGGAATTGAGGAGATTTATTTATGCAGAATTCGGAAAAAAGAATTTCAGGTTTTGAGAGATTTGTGCGAAACATTCCTGCTATATGGGCAGTGCATTTTTTGTGGCTGGTATGCTGCCTTCCGGTGATTACGGCAGGTGCTTCGACCACCGCACTTATATTTGCACTGATGCAGCTGGGACGCGGAAAAGCAGAGTTTGGAAAAGGCGGCTGCGCGACGTTTAAAAGTATGCGTGAAAATTTCTTCCGCTCCTTTAAGGAAAATTTCACCATGTCAACTGTACTGTTTGTAATTTACGGAGCGATTATCACCGGACTTACGCTGATGCTCAGCTATTTGCACGGGGCGGGAAGCGAGACCGACTACGCCGGGCTTTTCAGGGTTGTCGGCTGGATTGCGGCAGCTCTCTGCGGGATGTCGGTGCTTTACATTTTCGGAATTCAGGCAAGATTTACAAATACGCTGCGGGATACAATTCTTTATTCGATTGCCATGCCGATCAGGAATTTATATACGACAATAATCCTGGCAGCGCTGATTGCGGGCTGTGTATGGCTCGGAATTATGTATTTACCTGCGCTGATAGTATTTGCGGCAGGCGGTGCAGGCTTTGTAATGTATATTTTTGCGGTTTGCTATAACCGTATTTTCCTGAGATATATACCGGAGAGCATGCGTACGGAAGAGGAGAATGCAGCCGAGAGAAAATTTGCTGCGGGAGACGAACGGAGACAGGAGTTAAAGGAAAAGAAAAAGGAGACCGTGCAGTCTGCCGGTTCGGGCAGTAAAAAGAAAAAAAGTATGGCAGAAATTATAGAAGCAACCTCTAATGAGGCTGATTCGTAAAGTTGGGGGAGTAATGGCGAAGTCTTTATTTATTGCCGAAAAGCCGAGCGTGGCAAATGAATTTGCAAAGGCATTGAAGCAGGAATTTAAAAAGAGGGACGGTTATCTGGAATCCGAGGAAAGCGTTGTAACCTGGTGTGTCGGACATCTGGTTACCATGAGCTATCCCGAGGTATATGATGCCGCACTCAAAAAATGGAGCTTTGATACTCTGCCCTTTTTACCGGAGCAGTTTAAATATGAAATAATACCGTCTGTCGGAAAGCAGTTCGGAATTGTAAAGGGACTGCTCAATCGTGAGGATGTATCCTGTATTTATGTGTGCACGGACTCGGGACGTGAGGGGGAGTACATATATCGTCTTGTCGACATGATGGCAGGAGTGCCGGCCGATAAGGAAAGGCGCAGAGTGTGGATTGATTCACAGACGGAGGAAGAGGTGCTGCGCGGTATCCGTGAGGCGAAGCCGCTTTCTGCCTATGATAATTTATCTGATGCGGCGTATCTGCGGGCTAAGGAAGATTATCTTATGGGTATTAATTTTTCCAGAGTACTTACGCTGAAATACGGCTATCCCGTAAGAAGCTTTTTGAAGTCAGATAAGCAGGGGGCGATTTCCGTAGGCCGTGTTATGACCTGTGTTCTGGGAATGGTAGTGAGGCGTGAGCGCGAGATTCGCTCCTTTGTAAAAACCCCGTTCTACAGGGTGCTTGCGGGACTGGATTTCGAAGGTGCAGGCTTTGCGGGTGAATTTAAGGCGGTTGAGGGCTCAAAGTATTTTAACACTCCCTTTATGTATAAGGAGAACGGCTTCAGAGAAAGAAATACAGCCGAAAAAATGATTGCCGAGGTGCAGGGAATGGCATCTGAGGAGATTTCCTATACACCGGTATATGACAAGAGCAGGGACAATGATGATTCCGGGGCTGCGCGCGGTGCCGAAAAGGAACCGCAGGGCTTTATGACTCCGGCGAGAGACAATCTTCAGGGAGAAATAACAGCGGTTGAGAAAAAGAAAGAGAATAAAAATGCGCCTTTACTTTTCAATCTTGCAGAGCTTCAGAATGAGTGCTCGAGACTGTTCAAGATTAGTCCGGATGAAACACTGAAGATAACACAGGAGCTGTATGAGAAGAAGCTGGTTACGTATCCGAGAACCGATGCGCGTGTGCTTTCGAGTGCTGTTGCGAAGGAAATATCAAAGAATATTTCGGGACTTCGAAGTGTCGGACAGTTCCATGATTATGCGGAGGAAATACTGAGCAGGGGCTCATATAAGAATCTTGAAAAGACCAAGTATGTCAATGATAAGCAGATAACGGACCACTATGCGATAATTCCCACGGGACAGGGGCTCGGAGCTCTTGCGGGGCTTAAGCCGCTTGAGGGAAAGGTATATGAGCTTATAGGACGCAGATTCTTAAGCATTTTCTATCCGCCTGCGGTGTACAGGAGGGTTTCTCTGACGGTTAAAATCGGTGAGGAATTATTCTTTGCGAGCTTTAGGGTGCAGGTTGAAGAGGGCTGGCTTAAGGTTGCGGGAAAGGCAGCGGCGAAGGGCAGTGCCGCAAAGCAAAGTGAAAAAGCAAAGCAGGATTCTGAAGGCGGTGCGGAGGCTGAGGATGCACAGGAGCTTGGCATTGATGTGATAAACCGTATTGAGAATCTTAAGAAAGGGAATCTGCTTGAGGTTATTGATTTTACGATAAAGCTTGGAGAAACGGCGCCGCCGAAGCGCTACAACTCCGGTTCGATGATTCTTGCCATGGAAAATGCGGGACAGCTTATAGAGGATGAAGAGCTTCGTGCGCAGATTAAGGGAAGCGGCATCGGAACAAGTGCAACGCGGGCTGAGATTCTTAATAAGCTTGTTAAGATTTCGTATCTGGCATTAAATAAAAAGACACAGATAATAACTCCGACGCTTCAGGGAGAACTGATTTTTGAAGTTGTAAATGCATCCATAAAATCATTGCTTAATCCTGAGCTTACGGCAAGCTGGGAGAAGGGACTGACCTATGTTTCGGAGGGAAGCATAAGCAGCGGTGAGTATATGAGCAAGCTCGAGAGCTTTGTTACCAAAATGACAAACGGTGTTAAAGCAACGGATAACCGAAGCTATCTGGAGCATAATTTCAGAGAGGCTGCGAAATTTTACAAGTCCTGATTATCGGACATGAGTGATGTTATTCTTTTGTTCAGAGAGCAGAAAAAGCTTAATGAACGGAGGGATAAATATGAACGGAACGGTTTATCAGACAGGAAATGTGTGCCTTAAGGTTATTGAAGGCGGTATTTCAAAGGAAGAGGTAAGGACAGTAAGGGCAGCGGAAATTGTTTTATTGCTTGTGAAGCTGTTTTTTACCGCAATATGGGCAGTATGCCTGTTTATGGGCGGAATTGCCGGTCTTGCTGCTGTTGCGGCAGGTATAATCTTTATGATTATATATGCTTTTTTCCCGTCGGGTGAATAATAGGCGGTATCCGGGTCCGGCACATCTTGTAAATTTTTGTTTATTGTGATAAAATAAACTGATACTGTACACTACGGAGTTTAATGGGGGATTCGGATGAGTAATGTGACCAACGAAAAAAGGCAGATTGAGCGAATTCTGATAAGCCGCGCGACACCGGGAATGGAGCTTGCGCGGGATATCTATTCGAGACATGATCAGATTATTCTGAATGCCGGGACAATACTGAATGCACAGATGATTTCCAAAATCATGTTTTATTCAATAGAGTCGATAACGGTATATAAGCAATCGGGTGCGGAGCAGCCGGAGACTTTGACGGAGCAGCTGAAGAACAGTGTTGAGTATAGAGAATTTACAAAGCGCTATGACGAAACGGTTAACAGCGTTAAGAATTCGATAGATATGATTTCGGCTTCGGGCGCGGAGCTGGATGAGGATTTTCTGCTTAATGAAGTTGATAAGATGGTTATGGAAACCGGCAGCAAAACGAGAATTTTTAATATGCTGCACTGTATTCGTGATTATGATGAAGTTACATATATGCACAGCTTTAACGTTTCCCTTATCTGCAACTGCTTTGCAAAGTGGCTGAATATGAATGAGGAGGAAACAAGGCTTCTTACGCTGGCGGGACTTCTTCATGATATAGGAAAGACAACGGTTCCGAGAGAAATACTTCAGAAGCCCGATGCTCTGACGGAAGCGGAATATAATGCCGTTAAGCTGCATACCATACGCGGCTATGACATGCTTAAGGATAAAAAGATTGATGACAGAATAAAGATGGTGGCATTACAGCATCACGAAAGAGCTGACGGCAGCGGATATCCTTTCGGTAAATCTGCCAATGAGATAGAGCCCTTTGCAATGATTGTTTCAATTGCAGATGTGTATGATGCGATGACAAGTGACCGTGTTTACAGACCGAGAATCTGTCCGTTTGATGTAGTGAAAAGCTTTGAGAGTGAAGGAAAGGATAAGTATAATCCGGAATTCCTGGTTCCGCTGCTTGAACAGATTTCGGATGTATACATCAATCATTCTGTGCGGTTATCGGACGATTCGGTAGGCAAAATTGTTCTTATGAACCGTTCAGAGCCCTCGAAGCCTGTTGTGCAGGTGGGGAACGGTCTGGTTGATCTGGCTAAGAAGAGGGATATTAAGATAAAGGAAATGCGGTAGTTGCGTAAGCTTATGTAATAGATGTTTAGCGGAGGAAACAGAGTTTATGGGTGCGGAAGGAAAACGCAAAAAGAAGCTTAATTCTGATGAAACAGCAATGTTTTGCGATCAGATAGCCATGCTGCTTAACAGCGGTATTCCCCTGTATGAGGGAACCTATATGCTGTACAGCGAAATGGAGGACGGAAAAACAAAGGAAATCTTAAGACAGGTTGATGAGGCGGTCAGGGAAAATATTCAGCTCTATCAGGCACTTGAGGATACGGGAGCCTTTCCGGAGTATATGACACATATGGTTTATGTGGGTGAAAGGACTGGTAAGTTGGAGGAGGTTATGCGGTCTCTGGCTTCTTTCTATGAGCGCGACAGTCGCGTGAAAGCAGGTATCAAAAGTGCAATTGCATATCCGCTTATTCTGTTCGCGGTAATGGCAGGTATCATGGTAATACTTGCATGGAAAATACTGCCTATGTTTGAAAGAATGTTTGAAGAGCTCAATTCGGACGTTGCAAATGCAACCGAGTCGGTTTTAGGCTACGGTCTTTCCATGGGAAAGATTATAGCAGTTACGGTTTGTGTTTTATTTGGCATTGCCCTGCTTCTGATACTTTGGAGCAGAACACGTAAGGGTAAAAAGGTGATGACTGACTTTTTTGCCTCCTTCGGACCGACAAAAAAGCTCATGGAGCTTCTTGCAATCAGTAAGTTCATTTCATCAACAGCGCTGATGCTGTCAAGCGGAATGGATTTGACGGAAGGACTTATGAGAGAAGCTGATTCGTGTGAGAATAAAAATGTACGCAGTAAGCTGAACAAATGCCTTGAGCTTTATCAGGGCGACACACCGCTTGACGAGGCTGTCAGAGACAGCGGGCTGGTGCACGGAATGGAGAGCAGGCTTGTTGCCGTAGCAGCGCAGACCGGAGGAACGGATGTGATTTTTTCAAAGCTGGGTGACCAGTACAATGAAAAGACCACGGCTGCTCTCGGAAAGCTCACAACAATTATTGAAACTGCACTTGTAATTGTTTTGTCGGTTATGGTGGGAGCGGTGCTTCTTTCGGTTATGCTTCCTCTTGTGAGTATGATTTCGGCAGTGGGCTGATACGGTTTTGCTGTTTGAATTTGGAGAAGTGTGAAAATGAAGAATTTGAAAGTAAACAGACCGCGATACGTATGGAAATCTATTGTTTTGCCCGGAATTATCTGCTTTTTTATGCTGCTGATAATGCTGCTCGGGGTAACCAAGTTCAGCGAGATGAGTGTTGAGCAGGACATGGAGCTGACTCTGCAGGCGGTTCGTAAGGCAGCAGTACAGTGCTATGCGGACGAAGGCAGGTTTCCGGCGAATGTAGAATATCTTGTCCGCAATTATAATATCAATATTGACTATGACCGTTTTCATGTGAATTATGATTGTGCGGCAGCCAATGTTATGCCGAACATAACGGTTTTCAAAAATAGGAGCAGTGATGAGCAGGTTGAGTGATGATAAAACCGAATCAAGAAGCGGACTTGTAAATACAGCGAGCACGCTGGTTATTATTGCATTGTTTGTTATAGCTGCGCTGGTGCTTTTGTATACAGGATTGCAGGTATATAAGAATGTTGTTCTGGCAAGCAATGAGAATTTTGAGCTTAGAACCTCTCTTTCCTACGTTGCAGCAAAGGTAAGACAGTTTGATGCGGAGGATTGCGTATATGTCGACGAGATTGACGGAGTTAAGGTACTGGTTCTGGCAGAGGAATTTGACGGCGAGATATATAATACAATGATTTATCACAGGGATGGAGCCTTGTGCGAGCTGATGCAGCCGGAGGGGAGTGAGCCCGACTTTGAATTTGGATTTGAGGCGATGGAAATAGACGGCTTTAGCTTTGAAGAAACGGAAAAGGGAACTCTCAGGCTTACGGCAGAAAACGCTGAGGGGGAGACGGAGACACTCACGCTGGTACTCAGGTCGGAAGAAAGGTAAGAAGGTTGCGGTTTTAGTGTAGTATTTCGGAGCGGATTAAATTATGGTAAGAAGCAGGCATAATACAAATACCTCAGTCAGGCTTCCCCTGATTGAGGCAGTAATTATTATAGCGATATTTGCAGCGGTGAGCACTGCGATAATGCAGCTGTATGTCGCTGCAGACCGGCTGCAGGGCAGGGCTGTGAGCATCAGCAGGGCTACAATTTGCGCTGAGAATACAGCGGAGCTCATTAGAGCTGCGGCAGACAAAAATGATGCAGTCCGGCTTGCGGGACTTGTGTCTGGCGGGGATTACGGGACATATATTTGCGGATATGATGAGGAGTGGAATGCGGTTTCCGAGGAGCCTGAATACATTATGAAGGTGAGTTTTGTAGAGGAAGCGGGAAGCAGCGGAGTGCTTTTGGGAGCAGATATATTAATTACCGATAATGACGGCTATGAGCTTATGCAAATAAATACGGCAGCGTATAAAAGGTAACAAAAGCCTATAATTTGCCACATTATCGACTTGAATCTGTAACATTTTGTATTTATAATAGGAGTAGATATGGTATGGAGAAGGAGAAAAATACCTACAAACTTAATATCGGAGCTCCGTCAATAATATTATTGATAACCGTACTCGGACTTGTTACGTTTGCTATATTGTCCGTCAGGGCAGCATATAATGAACTTAGGCTTACCCGTGCTTCAACCGGAGCGGTTTCCGGATATTATGAAGCCGATGCTAAGGTACAGCGTGTTTTGTTTGAGCTTGGCGAACAGCTTGCAGACCTGAAGGAATCCGGCGTGACCGATATCGGAGAGGCTGAGGAAAGGCTTCTTGAGCTTCCCTGGGTTGTTTCGGTTGATGATTCCAATATAGTCTGCCGGGTGGAGGTTAATTCAGAAGCGGTAATTGAGGTTATTCTTGAGGCTGTCGGCGGTGATTATGAGAAGCTTGAGATAATCAGTCACAGATTTGTTGTTGAACCCATGGAAGGGTACAGCGGCAGCGGTCTTGAGGTTATTGATCCTGTTTGGATGGAATGATGGAGATGAAGATATGCAGCTGAGTGAGATATTAAAAAAGGCATTGGAAAAAGGGGCTTCCGACATATTCTTTATTGTCGGACAGCCGGTAACATATAAGGTTGACGGAAGCATCGAGCGCGAGAGCTCCGAGATTCTGAATCCGTCGATGACTCTGGCACTGGTTGATTCGATTTATGAATGTGCTTCGGGCAGGAGCGTGTCGTACCGTGAAAGCGGAGATGACGATTTTGCAGTATCCGTTCCGAATGTGGGACGCTTCAGGGCAAATATATTCAAGCAGCGCGGTGCTTGGAGTGCGGTGCTGAGAGTTGTTGCCTTTGATCTTCCTCCCATTGAGCAGATGGGAATCCCGGATTCCGTAATTGAGATAGCATCACTGAAGAAGGGACTTGTTCTTGTAACAGGTACGGCAGGCAGCGGAAAGAGTACAACGCTTGCGTATCTTATCGATGCAATTAATAAATCAAGAGAGTGCCATATACTTACACTTGAGGATCCGATTGAATATTTACATAAGCATAAAAAGAGTATTGTCAGTCAGCGTGAGATAAGCATTGATACAAGTGATTATGCGACTGCATTAAGAGCCGCGATGCGTGAAGCACCGGATGTTATCCTTATCGGTGAAATGCGTGACCTTGAGACAATGGAAATCGCGATGACGGCTGCGGAGACAGGACACCTTGTTCTTTCTACGCTGCATACGCTCGGAGCGGCAAATACGGTAGACCGAGTTATCGACGTATTCCCGCCGAATCAGCAGCAGCAGATACGAATACAGATGTCCATGATACTGAAATATATTGTTTCACAGCAGCTTCTTCCCAAGAAAAGCGGCGGTGTTGTTCCTGCCTTTGAGATTATGGAGGCGAACAGTGCCATAAGGACAATGATTCGTGAGGGTAAGGTTCATCAGATCGATTCGGTTATATACTCGTCCGCCAGAGAGGGTATGAAGGCAATGGATGGCAGTATACTTGATTTATATAAAACAGGTGTTATTGATAAGGAGACTGCACTTACGTATGCGGTTAATCCCGATGCGATGAAGCGTAATCTTCTTTAGGCTGATTTGACAGATGAAAGGAGGGTTTCGAAATGAAATACATTTCAGGCCTGATACTTGCGGTTATTATATTCTGTGCGGGGGTTTGTGTAAATGATGCACATGCTGCGGATAGCCCTTTCAAGGATAACGAAAACGGAACCGTAACAGTGGTTTATGAGGTCGAAGAGGACACTACAATACTTATTCTTGTGGAGAATACCTCGAGTAAGGATAAGGAAGCACTCAGATACTACTATAAATGGACCGAGGGCGAGAACGAAGTTATTATTCCCCTGAGCGAGGGTGCGGGTAAGTATAAAATCCGTATCTGCAAAGTGCGCTCCGATAATAAGGCAGTGGTATTAAAAAGCGGAGAGATAGAGATTGAAGAGGAAACCGCAGAAGAAACCTTCCATAATGCAAGCGTTGTTGTTGACTACGTTGTAAGCGATAAGGTTATCAAAAAAGCGAAGAGCCTTACAAAGAAGTGCACAACGGATGATGAGAAGGTTAAGAAGATATATAACTATATAATTAAGAATTTCTCATATGACTATGAGCTTCTTGATGTAAAGACAAAAACCAGTTATTATGTGCCTGATCTTGCAAGTACCTATTCCAGAAAAATGGGAATCTGCTATGACATATCAAGCGTTCTTGCTGCAATGCTTCGAAGTGTTGGAATTGATGCACGTGTGGTAACCGGTAATACACCGAATGTTAAAGAGTATCACGCATGGAACCAGGTTTATGATGCAGAGAAGGAAATCTGGTATACGATTGATGCTACCTACGATATGTGTAAATACAAGTCAGGCAAGAAGGTTTCCATGATTAAAGAGGATTCTGATTATGAGGATATCGTATATACCTATTAATCGGGATGTGTGAACTGAAGGTAATTTGATATTTTGTTTTTCTTCCAATCTGATGAATTGGTCTCCGGGATTCGGATGTGTTCTGAATTCCGGAGTTTTTGTTTTATTTTCGGGAAGAGACCCTGCCCGGTATGGACATACTAATAAAGCTGGTGTATTTTAATATATAATGATTACAGATGTGCATTTCAAAGTGGGGCGATGCACAGGAAAGAGGTTTTGGATGAAGTTAATTTCGTGGAATGTAAATGGTCTGAGGGCCTGCACGGCTAAGGGCTTTAATGAATTCTTCTGCGGTGCGGATGCGGATATTTTTTGCCTGCAGGAAACAAAGCTTCAGGAGGGTCAGATTGATTTTGCGCCCGAGGGCTATTACTCCTATTGGAATTATGCGGAGAAGAAGGGTTACTCAGGAACAGCGGTTTTTACAAAGATAAAGCCCTTGAATGTAACACTCGGCATGGGAATTGAGGAGCATGACAATGAGGGGCGTCTGATAACGCTTGAATTTGATGATTTCTATTTCATAACCGTTTATGTGCCGAATGCCCAGCGTGAGCTTGCGCGACTTGAGTATCGCATGGAGTGGGAGGATGCATTTCGGGAGTATGTGACCGGATTGAATAAAGTGAAGCCTGTAATCTGGTGCGGGGATTTGAATGTTGCGCACAAGGAAATTGACCTTAAGAACCCGAAGACGAATCACAAAAATGCGGGCTTTACGGATGAGGAGAGAGGAAAGTTTACGGAGCTTTTGGACGCGGGCTTTGTTGATACCTTCAGATATTTTTACCCCGATAAGACCGATGCCTATTCGTGGTGGTCGTATATGGCAAACGCGAGAGCAAAGAATGTCGGTTGGCGTATTGACTATTTTTGTGCATCAAAGGAGCTGATTCCGAGACTGAAGGATGCTGCTATTCACAGTGAGATAATGGGCTCGGACCATTGTCCCGTGGAGCTTGATATTGAGGGCTGAAAGCCGGGCAAATCAGGCAGTTATGGAGAATTTCTCGTGCGGATTCCTGCGCTGCGCTTCGAAATGGGTTTAGCATGAAAAGAAAACATATGGCATAGACTGATAAAAAACGGATTGGTTTATGTACAGAATCTGGTGGAATCGTTTTTGGCGAAGGATAAGAGGAAGGCTTGAACGTCGTTTCGGAGGACAGAACAGCGGTGTGCTTCTGATTATCCTGATGTGCTTTGTGGCAGCAGGCTTTGTAATGATACAGGAGCGTCTTATTGAGGTTGACAGAAGCATAGCCGTAATAAAAGAAAAATCGGGAGAAGCGGATATTAGGGCTTTTATGATGCCGGATTTTATGTATGACGATGCGGATATACAAAATGATGCCGGACCGGCAGCGGCAGGAATGCTTGCTCTGATGTGCGGATGCGGCGAGGATTTCTCGGCCGGAGAATATGCATACATGGCAGACAAGCTGTCGGAGAACGCTGCATTTGTAAGTCTGTATGAAAAACTGAAGCTGCTGATGGATGACATCAGATATTTTCCTGTCAATGATAATGTGCCGGGAAGCAGTGTTATAGCTTATGAGGATAGCTGGTTTGCCGCGCGGACCTATGGCGGAAACCGGAAGCATGAGGGAACCGACATAATGTCTGTGGAAAATGTTTCGGGAGTACTTGAAATCATAAGTGTCAGCGACGGTATTGTCGAAAATAAGGGATGGCTTCCTCAGGGAGGCTACCGTATAGGAATAAGGAGCAGTAATGGGGTATATTACTACTATGCACATCTACATTCCTATGCAAAGGGGCTTGAGATTGGCAGTCGTGTATCGGCAGGTGATATTTTGGGCTATATGGGTGATACCGGTTATGGTGAAAAGGAGGGTACGACCGGGATGTTTGACGTACACCTGCATTTTGGGATATACTTTAAGGAAGGGACTCGGGAGATAAGTATAAATCCATATTATGTACTGCGATATATCAGTGCAGCGCAGAACGGAATATAATAAGTTGAATTAACGGAGGCAAATACATGAGTACTGTAACGGAAAGATTTTTGAAATATGTCAGTGTTGATACCGAATCATGCGAGGACTGCGAGCAGGTTCCCAGTACGGATAAACAGTTTGTGCTGGCGAAGATGCTTAGAGACGAGCTTGTTGCGCTTGGCGCCGAGAAGGTTGTGTTATCGGACAATTGCTATGTATATGCGGAGATTCCGGCAACTGTTACGGAAAAAGTGCCGGTAATGGGGTTCATTGCACATATGGATACTTCACCGGCAATTTCAGGTGCCGATGTTAAGCCTTCAATTGTAAGAGATTATGATGGCAGGGATATTGTATTAAACGAGAAAGAGAATATTGTTATGCGGGTTAGTGAATATCCGCATCTTCGAGATAATATAGGCAAAGACCTTATTGTTACCGACGGTACAACTCTGCTTGGCGCGGATGATAAGGCGGGTGTTGCTGAAATTATGACCATGACTGAAAGGCTGCTTAAGGATAAATCGATTAAGCACGGCAAAATCGTTGTTGGCTTTACCCCTGATGAAGAGGTAGGAAGAGGCGTGGATTTCTTTGATGTTTCGGGCTTTGGTGCAGACTATGCCTATACTGTTGACGGTGGTGCACTCGGAGAAATTGAATATGAGAATTTTAATGCGGCATCGGCAAAGGTTAAGATAACCGGAAACAGCATACATCCGGGTGACGCAAAGGGAAAAATGCGTAACGCACTTCTTATCGGTATGGAGTTTAATTCGCTGCTTCCGGTATTTGCAAATCCGGCGTATACGGAAGGGTATGAGGGCTTCTATCATTTATGTGATATGAGCGGAGGCGTGGAGAGTGCGGTAATGCATTACATCATACGTGACCATGACCGGACAAAATTTGAAGCGATGAAAAAAGAGCTTTGCCGTATTGCCGATTTTATCAATGCCGGGTACGGAGACAAAACAGTGGTTCTTGAAATGACGGATTCATATTACAATATGCGCGAGAAGATCGAGCCCCACATGCATCTTATTGAGCGGGCTGCAAAGAAGATGAGAGAGCTTGATATTGAGCCTGTTATTGTGCCGATAAGAGGCGGTACGGACGGGGCAAGGCTTTCGTACATGGGACTTCCGTGTCCGAATCTTTGTACCGGAGGCTACAATTATCACGGAAAGTATGAATATGTTCCGGTACAATCGCTGGAAAAGGTTACTGAGCTGCTGATAAAGCTTGCTGCAACGGATGAGCAATAGGTAATTATAAGTTGACGAATGGGGATAAATATGTTATTAAGCGGAGCTGAAATAATAATAGAATGTCTGAAGGAGCAGGGAGTTGATACTGTGTTCGGGTATCCCGGGGGTACGGTGATTAATGTTTATGATGCCCTGTACTGCCATGGTGAGGGAATCCGGCATATTCTTACTGCACATGAACAGGGGGCAGCCCACGCGGCTGACGGTTATGCTCGTTCAACCGGAAGGACGGGAGTGTGTCTGGTTACATCGGGTCCCGGAGCAACAAATCTTGTAACCGGAATTGCAACTGCATATATGGATTCGGTTCCGCTGGTCGCAATTACGATTAATGTTCCGACAGAGGCTCTTGGTAAGGACAGCTTTCAGGAGGTTGATATTGCCGGAATAACCATGCCGGTCACAAAGCATAACTTCATCGTTAAGGAAATCAGCCAGCTGGCAGATGTAGTAAGAAGGGCTTTTAAGATAGCCGGAAGCGGACGTCCCGGTCCGGTGCTGATTGACATAACCAAGGATGTCACCGTAAACTGCTGTGAATATGAGCCTCGTGCCATAAACAGTGCAGTATCATGCTGCCGTGAGCAGATTACGGATGCAGCGGCACTGAAAAAGGCTGTCAGACTCATGAAGAAGGCCGAAAAGCCCGTTCTGCTTGTAGGAGGCGGGGCAGCAATTTCGGGAGCCTCGGATGTGATTTGCAGATTATGCGATACTTACAGGATTCCTGTTGTTGATACCCTTATGGGCAAGGGCGTTTTTCCGGGAAATCGTTGCGAATATCTCGGAATGGTCGGAATTCATGGTGAAAAGGCAGCAAATTATGCAGTTTCGAATGCTGATCTTCTGATTGCGGTGGGAACAAGGTTCAGTGAGAGAGTAACAGGTAAGAGGGAAGGCTTTGCGCGTGCGGCGAAGAAGATACAGATTGATATAGAACGTGCAGAGCTGAATAAGAATATTCTTGTTGATGTAGCACTTGCCGGTGATGCAGGGGCGGTAACGGGACAGCTGTGTGACGCTGTTGGTGAAGCAAAAAGCCATGAGGCATGGCTGAAAATGCTTTTAGATATGAAGAATAAATACTCCTGTAAAGCTGAGCCCGGTACGAAGCTTACCGGTGTTGGGGTTGTAAGAGCGGTTTATGAAGCAACGGACGGACAGGCTATTGTTGCTACCGAGGTGGGACAGAACCAGATGTGGACGGCTAAAAATTATATATTCTCAAGACCGCGTCAGCTGCTTACATCGGGAGGTCTGGGAACGATGGGCTACGGACTCGGGGCTGCGATAGGAGCGCAGCTTGGTAATCCGGACAAGGTTGTTGTTAATATCGCAGGAGACGGATGCTTCCGAATGAATATGAATGAGCTTTCAACAGCGGCAGCAAACAATCTGCCGATTATTGAGATTATCCTCGATAACCATGCCCTCGGAATGGTCAGACAAATGCAGCGCATGTTTTTTGACGGCCGCTTTTCGCAGACGGATTTGGCGGATAATATTGATTATATAAAGCTTGCCGAGGCTATGGGGGCTGTTGCGGTGAAGGCCGAGAATACGGAAGAAATAATAAAAGCCGTCAGAGACGGCATGAAGCAAAAAAGACCGACGGTAATAGTCTGTCCGATAGACAGTACGGAAAATGTATGGCCGGTTGTCAAACCGGGGGAATCGCTTGACGATACCTGTACGGAGGAAGAATTTTTCAATGCATAAATGCTGTCAGCATAAAAAGAGAGACCGTTAGGCAGAAAAGGTTCTGCGTAACGGTCATTTTTCTATTTATTAACATCAATGTAGCTGTATAGAGTGTATTTGGAAATACCGAAGTATTTTGAAACCTTATCTCCGGATTTTGTAATAAGGAACGCTCCGCTGTCGTTTAAGAACTGAATGGCGGCCGTTTTTTCTTCCTTTGTCATGTATGCAACAGGCTTGCCGATTTTCTTAACCGAGCGCTCGATTAAATCATCCAGAAGGTCGTTAACATTATTTGTGATTTTCTCTGCTTCCTCTGCGGTATCATTTGTTCCTATAAGAGTGTTTATAGCGTTTTCAGTCATCATAAGACTTGTGATATCGTAATTAATGGAAAGAATGTAGCGAAGAACACCTTCGTCATCTCTTATATACAGGGTGCTTGACTTGAGTGTGCGTCCATTCTTGGTCCGGGTGAGATAGCCGAGATGATCCTCAAGCTTTGATGTGTCGCTGTGAAGTGCATCAAGGACTACATGTGAAGGACCGTCTCCGAGCTTACGGTTACTGACATGCCCGTTTTCGATATATACAACGGAAGCAGAAAGCTTTGCGGCGGCAAGGTCGTGTATAACCACCTCGCAATTTGAGCCAAACTGTGCAGCTATTCCGTGTGCTATTGTCTTAAGTACATCAAGTGATAAACTCATTTGTCCTCCTTGGCAGTTCTATTTTGTTCCGAATAAACGGTCGCCGCAATCGCCGAGACCGGGAACGATATATGCGTTTTCATTGAGCTTTTCATCCACAACGCCGCAGAAAACGGGGATTTCGGGATGTGCCTTATGGAAATTGGTTATTCCCTCGGGAGCTGCAATGATTGATACCCAGCGGATATTGGTACAGCCGCGCTTCTTAATAAAGTTTGTTGCTGCTATGGCTGAGCCGCCGGTAGCAAGCATGGGATCAAGTATAATAACTTCACTTTCAGGACAGTCATCGGGAAGCTTGCAGTAATACTCAACCGGTTCAAAGGTATCGTGGTCACGATAAAGACCGATATGTCCGACACGTGCCTGAGGAAGTATACTTAACATTCCGTCTACCATTCCGAGACCGGCTCTTAATACAGGAACAAGCGTAAATTTCTTTTTAGCAGAAAGAACCTTGGTTTTTGCAGTGCAGATAGGTGTTTCGATTTCAACTTCGTCAAGCTCGAAATTCCTTGTTACTTCATATGCCATAAGCATGGCTACTTCTGAAACCAGCTCTCTGAATTCCTTGGTTTTAGTGTTTTTATCACGCATTAGAGAGATTTTGTGCTGAATCAGCGGATGGTCAAAGATGAAAGCATTTTCAAATTCCCGGTTCATAATGATGTGTCCTTTCTTATGTGATATTTAATTGTATTAATTTAATCAATTTTATCATAAGCAAAAAATTTTGTACAGTATGAAAATGAAAATAATACTACACAGAAAGAAAAATGTATGATAGAATATTTTAAATCGGTTTTCGGGTCTGAACATGCTGTAAGCAATCAGAGTTTGGCCTGATTTCTGCAAGATGTTTTACGATGGAGGTTATTATGCAGCTTCTGAAGGATAGAATAATCAAAGACGGTATAGTGAAGCCGGGAAATGTACTGAAGGTTGACAGCTTTCTTAATCATCAGATTGATATAGAGCTGATGAACGAAATCGGAAAGGAGTTTAAGAGAAGGTTTGCGGATAAGAGCATAACAAAGATTCTTACAATCGAAGCCTCGGGTATTGCTGTTGCATCGATAGCGGCTCAGTATTTTAACGTTCCGATTGTGTTTGCAAAAAAGGCACAGAGTATTAATCTGGACGGCGAATCATATACTACAAAGATAGAATCGTTTACACATAAGAAGATATACGATGTTATTGTATCGAAGAAATATCTGAGTGAAAATGACAGGGTTCTTGTTATTGACGATTTTCTTGCAAACGGCTGTGCTCTTCTCGGACTGATTGAGCTTGTAAAATCTGCCGGCGCCACACTTGAAGGAATAGGAATCGTTATAGAGAAGGGATTCCAGAACGGCGGCAGGAGCATACGTGAAATGGGTATTCAGCTTGAATCTCTTGCTATTCTTGAGAGTATGAATGCAGAGGACGGAACTATAGTGTTTGCTTAAGTTGAGGTTCATTGTTACATAAATGGCGGTTTATTAATAAATGGGGGTTTATTAATGAAGGATGAACAGGCAGCCGAACTTCGCAGAGAAGCCAGAAAAAAGTATATTGGTTACGGAGTAACGGCATTTATCGTTATTGCGGCATCTGTTGTTTTAATTTTTGCTTTTGTCCGCGTAGGAGATGTTTCGGATACCTTCGGGATTATTTCAACGGCACTTGAACCGGTTCTGTACGGTCTTGTATTTGCCTATTTGATGAATCCGGTTGTACGCTTTATCGAAAACGGCATAAAAAGGGTTTTTTGCAAAAGGGTAAAGAATTTCCGCAGAGTTGAAAAGACGGTTCGGTATATCAGTATTTTTATTACGATAGTATTTGTTCTTACCTTGGTTACAATGCTGATATATCTGGTTGCTCCCGAGCTTACGACTACCATATCGGGGCTTATCAGTGAGCTTCCCCGTCAGGCAGACAATTTCCTGATATGGTTTGACAGTCTGATTAAGGAGCCGTCCGGATTTGCTGATGTACTGCAGAGAACGGTGCAAAAGCTTACGGAGTATTTTGAGAATTTTGTTGAAAACGGTCTTCTTGCTTCGGCAACTACAGCGCTTGAATATCTTGCGAGCGGTGTATGGAGCGTTTTCGGTGTGCTTTACAATATAGTTATCGGCCTTGTGTTCTCAATATATATACTTGCGTCAAAGGAACGCTTTATGGCACAGAGCAAGAAGATAATCTATGCCCTTTTTAAAAAGAGCGGAGCAGAGAGGATAATCACAACCGCCGGTATGTGCCACCAAAAGTTTATCGGTGCAATACTGGGCAAAATTCTTGATTCCGCACTGGTCGGTGTTCTCTGTTTTGTGGGAATGACGGTTATCGGACTTCCGTATACTCTGTTAATCAGCGTAATAGTCGGAATAACCAATGTGATTCCGTTTTTCGGTCCGTATCTCGGAGCAATCCCGAGTACGATTCTGATTTTGTTTGTTGATCCGTGGCAGGCTTTATACTTTGTGATTTTCATACTCATACTGCAGCAGATTGACTGTAACATTCTTGACCCGCGTATTGTGGGCGGTTCAATAGGATTATCTGCATTCTGGGTGTTGTTTGCCTGTGTTGTTTTCGGAAGCATCTTCGGTATAGCAGGTCTTCTGCTCGGAGTTCCGTTTTTTGCCTGTGTATATATGATAGCTAAGGAATTTATAGAAAGCAGGCTCAGTAAGAAGGGTTTGTCATCAGATACGGAGGCTTATTCGTGCGAGGGTGTACTGCCTGAGCAGGGGGCAGAGGAGACTGTACCCGTAGCAGAGACTGCTGATAATGAACCTGAAGAAGAAGGAGAAAAAGAAAATGAGTAATATTTTAAATCCTGAAAACGCGGTGTTTTCATTTATTAACAAGATTGTGGATCTTATCTGGCTTGGAATTCTGTGGACGGTGACCTCACTGGCACTTGTAACGGTCGGTCCCGCTACTTCGGCGCTTTATTATGCGGTAGTAAAGGTAATACGACGTGAAAGAGGCTACGTTACGAGAGCGTTTTTCCATTCCTTTAAGGAAAATCTCAAGCCCGGCATCATAGCAGGAGGTCTGTTCTGGATTCTTGTTGTACTTATGTATATTGATTTTACTTATGCGTCTGCAATGAGCGCTAACGGCGAGACCTTCGGAACGGTTATGGTTGTAGTATTCATGTGCGTGACCGTTTTTGCGGTATTTATATATATGTGGATATACCCGATTTTGTCAAGGTTTACACTGGGCTTCAGACCGTTACTTATTAATTCGCTCCTGATTTCGGTTAAGCATTTCCCGAGAACACTGTTGATGATAGCGTTTTACGGAGCGGTAGGTTATTTGATATACAGCTTTGTTCCGCTCGTATTTTATATTTTTATTCCCATTATTTTACCCGGAATTTCTGCACTGCTTAAGTCCTTTGTGGTTGAGCCCGTGCTGAAGAAATATATGGCTGAGCCGGAGGGAACTCCTGAGGAAACAGGAGAAGACCAGTGGTACAGAGAATAATATTCCTTGCGACAGGTAGCGCTGAATATAGGAATAGTTAATTTCAAACAAAAGGAAAAGTAGAGAGGTTGCCGACATTATGTCAAAGAAGCTGACTGAATACTTCGGGGAGAATACCTTCAACGAAGCAACAATGGAAGCCAGATTGCCGAAAAAGGATTTTCTGGCATTGAAAAAGACAATTGAAAACGGTGAAGAGCTGGATGCGGAGATGGCAGAGGTTGTGGCCAATGCGATGAAGGACTGGGCCATTGAGCGCGGGGCTACACATTTTACACACTGGTTCCAGCCGATGACCGGTGTTACTGCCGAAAAGCATGATTCATTTATATCACCTGCTCCCGGCGGAAGAATTCTTATGGAATTCTCGGGTAAGGAGCTGATAAAGGGAGAGCCTGATGCATCTTCATTTCCGTCGGGCGGACTTCGTGCTACGTTCGAGGCCAGAGGCTATACTGCCTGGGATTGTACTTCGCCTGCGTTTTTACGGCGTGACAGCTCGGGTGTTACACTTTGTATCCCTACTGCATTTTGCTCATATACCGGAGAAGCTCTTGACAAAAAGACTCCGCTTTTGCGTTCTATGGAGGCAATCAGTAAGCAGGCGGTAAGAATTCTGCATCTTTTCGGAAAGACAGATGTGCATCATGTTGACTGCTGCGTTGGTGCAGAGCAGGAGTATTTTCTTATTGACCGCGAGAAATATCTTAAAAGAGATGATCTTATTTTCAGCGGGCGTACGCTTTTCGGTGCAAATCCTCCGAAGGGTCAGGAGATGGATGACCATTATTTTGGTGCTATTAAGGAAAGAGTATCCTCTTTTATGCATGAGCTTAATGAGGAGCTTTGGAAGCTCGGTATTCTGGCTAAGACACAGCATAATGAGGCAGCACCCGCACAGCATGAGCTTGCTCCGATTTTTAGTACCGTTAATATAGAAACCGACCATAACCAGCTTATCATGGAGTCAATGAAGAGAATCGCGGCACGTCACGGTCTGGCATGTCTGCTTCATGAAAAGCCCTTTAATGGTGTAAACGGCTCAGGTAAGCATAATAACTGGTCTTTGGTTACCGATACGGGTGAGAACCTTATGAGCGGAGGAAAGAAGCCTCATGAGAATATGCAGTTCCTTCTTTTCCTTTCGGCTGTTATTAAGGCAACCGATGAGCATGCGGAGCTTATTCGTATGGCAGCTTCATGCCCCGGAAACGATCAGAGACTCGGAGGTGCAGAGGCACCGCCGACGATAGTATCTATTTTTGTCGGAGAACAGCTTGAGGATATCCTGGCGCAGATGGCAGCAGACGGTAAGGCTACCAGTTCGAAGAAGCGCGAGAAGCTGAATACGGGTGTCCACACCTTACCTGCGATAAAGAAGGATGCCAATGACAGAAACAGAACCTCAACCTTTGCATTTACGGGTAATAAGTTTGAGCTTCGAATGGTTGGCTCTTCAATGTCAATTGCAGACGCGAACTGTGTGCTTAATACGATTGTTGCGGATACGCTGTCCGATATGGCTGACGAGCTTGAAAAGGCTGAGGACTTTGAGACTGCGGTATGTGAGCTTATCAGTCGTACCATTAATGAGCATAAGCGCGTAATTTTTGACGGAAACGGATATGCAAAGGAATGGGTTGAGGAAGCTGAACGAAGAGGACTTCCAAATCGCAAGGCATATATTGATTCAATTCCGGCGCTTACATATGACAGGACAATTGAGGTATTTGAAAAGCATAAGGTATTCTCGCGTACTGAGCTTACGGCGCGTGCTGAGGTGAATTACGAGATTTATTCAAAGACCGTTAACATAGAAGCAAGAACTATGGTTGAAATGGCATCTCGCAAATTCATTCCGGCAGTTATCAAATATATCAGGCTGCTTGCCGACTCTGTCAATTCGGTTAAGGCGGTGTCTGCGCAGATAACGGTAGAGCCTGAGACAACACTTCTTAAGGAGTGCTCCGAGCTTCTTAGTGATGCGGGAAATGCTCTTAAGAATCTTGAGGAAGCTATCAACAAGGCATTAAGCTTTGAATGCGAAAAGGATAGAGCAAGATATTACAGAGATGTGGTTGTTAAGCTGATGGAAGAGCTCAGAAAACCGATAGATAAGCTTGAAACAAAGGTTGACTCAGACTTATGGCCTGTGCCAACCTATGGTGAAATGATATTCGAAGTATAATGATTAATTAGCAGTCTGCAGATAAAGCAGGCTGCTTTTTTTACAGGAATCAAGGCAGACGCCGCAATTTGAACAGTATTCATCCGATACAAAGGGAGCCGGATGGCCGGATTTAAAATCCATGAGAATATAGATGTTATTGGATGAGCAGGCAGAAATACATTCGCAACAGCCATCGCAGATACCATTTTCGACAACAAGACTAACGTTATTCATAATCTTCCCCTCCCTATGTAAAACTTCCTTTTAATGAATTATACATTCACGCTTGCGATTTGTCTAGCAAAAAAATAGCAAAATGTGAATTTTTCTGAAAGTGAAGAAATAATCAGGGTATTATTAAAAAAACAGTGGTAAATGGTGGAAATTATGAGCTGATAAACTGCCTTGACAACATAAATCATAATGTTTATAGTTTATTTAGGCGGATTTCGATGTATCGGAATGGGGATATACGGCTATTTGCTTATGAGCGAGAACAAATAGCCATTGCGATATTCCTCGCGACAGGTCGCTCAGAAACGGGGATTAATATGAATACACAGGAGCTGATAAGCAAAGATACGGAACAGGAGATTGATCTTATAGATCTGGTTTGGGAATGGCTGGCGCACTGGCGCTCACTGCTGGTATGTCTGCTACTTGGAGCAGCCGTTGCCGGAGCCCTTGTATTTTTTGGCGGTAACGGGGCAGATCAGGAGAAAATTGCTGCTGAGGAAAAAATTGCTGCTGAGGAAAAGGCCGATGCCTTGGCTGAACTTGAAAGCAATTCTGCATATTGGGAGGAGCGGCTTTCGGAAATACAGCTGACAGCCGTGCAGGAGCTTGCGGATGACTATAATCGATATCTTGAACTCAGGGCTGAGCTTGATAACGGTTCGGGAACGCTTTCCGTTGCTGAGAAGGCAGAGGCAACGAATTATGTTGTAAGCATTGAAAGGAATATCGCAAGTATACTTTCTGGTTTTTCTGAGGAACAGCAGAAATATTATTACTCACTGGTTGGGCTGGATGCAAGCGAAAAGGTTATTGAAGAGGAAAGTAGCGGTGCAGGCGAAAAGGTTATTGAAGAGGGAAGTAGCGGTGCCGTTTCATTAAAGAGCATAATTATTAAGTTTGTTCTTTGTGTTTTTGTTGCCGGGGTGATTCATGCGATATTTGTATTCTTCGGATATTTATTCAGTAAAACCGTTAAGCATTCCGACAGAACGGGCAGCCTGCTAAGATGCGCGGAGCTTACCCGAATGGTTAACTGGGATGCAATAAATAATCTTAGCGTAATAGACAGGGCTATTGCAAAAGCAAGAATCGGTAAGCAGTATAAATATGCTTACAGTGAAGCCCAGCTTGCCAATACGAATTCAATAAACGATATCGCAAAAAGCAGCGGCTATAAGTCTCTGGTGATTGTCAGCGAAAATCTGACAAGTGCAGCTGAGGAGCTTAAGAAGCTTATTTCTAAAGATAATAGTGATATAGATGTCCGGATTGTTTCGGGAATAGCTCACAGTGCAGCTGATTCGAAGCTTGTGACGGATGCTGATGCTGCGGTTATGCTGGCGAAGGTAGGAGAAAGCTCGAAATGCGCGCTCATTGATGATTGTAATGTTCTGAGAATGCGCAAGGTTGACCTGATTGGTGTTATTGTTTATGAGTAAGCCCTGAAGTGAAGCCTTATCAGGTGTATATTTATAATAAAAATAGTGAATATAAAGCGGCTGATTGCCATAGTTGAAAAATACGGCAGATTAGCTGCTTTTTTGTTGGCAGTCCGTGCCTTTGAATCGGCAATGCGTGAAATACATCTTGCAAATTATCGGATATCATGTAAAATAAACTATGTATGGGCTGTTTGTGCTGAAGCGTCACAGATATGCCTTTATAATTTCTATGCTACGCTTCGGAATGGAGATTATTATGATTCAGGCGTGTAATGTGACACTGCGCCTCGGAAAAAGAGCGCTCTTCGAGGACGTAAATATTAAATTCACCGAAGGAAACTGTTATGGTCTTATCGGTGCGAACGGAGCAGGAAAATCAACTTTCCTGAAAATTCTGGCAGGTATCCTTGAGCCCAGTAAGGGTGAGGTTATTATGACCCCGGGACAGAGACTGTCATTCCTTGAGCAGGACCATTTCAAGTACGATGCGTATTCGGTTATGGACACTGTTATCATGGGCAATCAGAAGCTTTATGATATCATGAAGGAAAAAGACGCGATATACGCGAAGGAGGATTTTACTGACGAGGACGGTATCCGTGCAAGTGAGCTTGAAGCTGATTTTGCTGCCATGAACGGCTGGGAAGCAGAGGCGGATGCGGCTACCCTCTTAAACGGACTCGGCGTTGAGACTGAGTATCATACAAAGCTTATGAGTGAGCTTAACGGTTCTCTGAAGGTTAAGGTTCTTCTCGCAAGAGCTCTTTTTGGTAATCCTGATGTACTGCTGCTCGATGAGCCTACCAACCATCTTGATCTTGAAGCAATAAGATGGCTTGATGAATTCCTTATTAATTTTGAGAATACTGTTATTGTAGTATCTCATGACCGTTATTTCCTTAATAAGGTATGTACACAGATTGCGGATATAGATTATTCAAAGATACAGCTTTATGCCGGAAACTATGATTTCTGGTATGAATCAAGTCAGCTTATGATTAAGCAGATGAAGGAAGCCAACAAGAAGAAGGAAGAGAAAATTAAGGAGCTTCAGGAGTTTATTCAGCGCTTCTCCGCAAATGCTTCAAAGTCTAAGCAGGCCACATCAAGAAAGCGCGCACTTGAGAAAATTGAGCTTGATACAATAAAGCCTTCAAGCAGAAAATATCCATATATTGATTTCAGACCTAACCGTGAAATCGGAAATGAGGTTCTGACCGTAACAAATCTTTCAAAGACTATAGACGGAGTAAAGATTCTTGATAATATTTCCTTCGTTGTGGGTCGTGAGGATAAGATTGCCTTTGTCGGTGCCAATACTCTTGCCGCAACTACTCTGTTTAAGATTCTTACGGAAGAAATTGAGCCCGATTCGGGAAGCTTTAAGTGGGGAGTAACTACTTCACATTCCTATTTCCCTAAGGATAATACCGCGCTGTTTAAGGGTGAGGAGAATATTGTTGAGTTTCTTATGCCGTTTTCTCCGGAGGATGACCAGCAGTATGTGCGCGGCTTCCTCGGACGTATGCTGTTCACGGGTGAAGACGGAGTTAAGAAGGTTAAGGTATTATCAGGAGGAGAGCGTGTTCGTGTTATGCTTTCCAAGATGATGATTCTTGGTTCAAATGTACTGATTATGGACGAGCCTACCAACCATCTTGATATGGAATCAATTACCGCACTTAACAACGGTATGATAAAATTCCCCGGAGTTGCGCTGTTTACGGCTCTGGATCATCAGTTTATACAGACAATTGCCAACCGAATTATGGAGATTACTCCTGACGGACGATTAATTGATAAGATTTCAACCTATGACGATTATCTTGAGAGTGATGTTATGGCAAGAAAGCGTCAGGTGCTTTCGGTAAACAAGGAGGACGAGGACTAGTCTGCCGGAAAGGATGCCATATGATCAGGCAAACGGAATTAATTGAAATGAACTGCCCATACCCGCTTGGGGTATCGGGCAGTTGTAATCAAAAGAAGTTTTCAGTATATGCACCGGATATACGGGAATGTACTCTGTGGCTTTATAAGGAGGGAGAGCAGGAACCTGTTCTCTCTGTTAAAGCGGAGCAGCTTCTCATGTACCCGGGCATTTTTTCTTGTTGCGTCAGTCTTTCGGAGAACGTCCGTTATGAATATATCTATGAATCGGAGAAGGGCTTTTTTCTTGATGAGAGAGCCGTACAATACAGCGGACATGGGCGTTTCGGTGAAGTGCCGGCGAATGAGGATGTGCCGGCATATGGTGTCAGGGCATGTGTTATGCAGGGGACTTATGAAAGGCAGCCTGACTGCATAGAAAGAAGGAGTTTTGAGGAGCTTGTAATATATAAGCTGCATGTCAGGAATTTTACAGCCCATGCTTCATCAAAGGTTAAGCATAAGGGTACGTTTAAGGGCGTAACGGAGAAAATTAATTATCTGCGAAAGCTCGGAATAAATGCAGTTATGCTGATGCCCTGCACGGAATTTAATGAGCTGTCGGATATTGTAATTCCGTACGGAAGCAGGAATGCGGGAAAGAGAAAAAAGGATGCTCCGCAGCTTTATGCCTATGCGGCAAGCAGCAGTGAGCCGCGTCTTAATGTATGGGGATATGGGGCTGAAGCAGCGTATTTTGCACCAAAGGCTTCATATGCGGCAGAGCCGTCAGAGGTATGCCTTGAATTCAGTGAAATGGTAAAGGCTCTTCATAAAGCCGGAATTGAAGTGCTGCTGGAAATGGATTTTGCAAAGGGGACAAACAAGAGTCTGATAATTGATTCACTGAGGTATTGGGCACATAATTATAATATAGACGGCTTTAAATTAAACCGAGATACCGTACCGTTGGCGGTGATTGCAGATGACCCGTATCTTTCTGACATAAAGCTTATTTCGGAGGGCTTTGATAATGATACGGCAGCACGGAAAGCTTTCGGAGGGCTGCTGGCAGCTGCGGATGACGGCTATATGACTGATATGCGACGTTTCATTAAGGGTGACGAGGGAATGTTAAAAACTGCCGTCAGCCGTATGATTAACGGAGCTGACAAGGTGGCGGCGGTCAATTACGCAGCCGGTCATGACAGCTTTACGATAAGAGATACCTATAGCTATGATGTAAAGCATAACGAGGCAAACGGTGAAAACAACCGTGACGGAAGAGAATTGAATTACAGCTGGAATTGCGGTGCAGAGGGTGCGACCTCAAACCGTACAATTCTTGCGTTGAGAAAGAAAATGATTATGAATTCCCTGGCGGTTCTTTTTCTCTCACGCGGGGTTCCTATGCTGATGGCTGGGGATGAGTTCGGAAACACAAATTTCGGAAATAATAATCCGTATTGCTGTGATAATGAGCAGGGACAGGTTGTATGGGAGAGCAATGCAGGTGCAGTACAGCTGCGCCGATTTACCGCAGAGCTCATAAAGCTTCGTTCAATGTGCAGGGAGATAATTAAAAACGGCAGTCCGGGAGGAAGCAGCAGCTACGGACCGGAGTTTTCGGTACACGGAGTTAAGGCTTGGACTCCCGATTATGAATATTTCAGCAGAACCTTTGGCCTGCTGTTTAACGGGAAAATAAATACAGTTACCGGTGAGGAGAAAAGAAATGCG
>JAZNKQ010000012.1:0-29993 GCA_045578645.1 Lachnospiraceae bacterium | reverse complement strand
ATTCTTTATATTATCAAAAGCAAATAGATGATTATCAGTATATAAAGAAGGTTGAGTCGGAGCAGGCTTTTCTTGAACAGCAGCAGATGCTGGAAGCCATGAAAACACCTGAACTGGCAGAGACCTTTTATGCTCCCGGGCAGAAACCTGTGGAAGCGGACGCACCGAATTATGATCCGAAGGAAAAAGCAAAAGATAAGAAAAAGAGAATACAAAGAGAACGACAGCACTTTGAAAAAAAGAGCGCCGGAATAATGCACGAAAATGACTATATATCTAACCTTAGGGATTTGTCACAGCTGAGTCCCGATGTTTATGATGAATTTGATGAGCAGCTGAAATACGAAAATTATTCGCCCAATTATGTTTACGAAAATTATGATGAAATTATCAGTCAGCTGCATCGCTATAAGGCGATTATTATGTTAAACAGGGAAAGAATGGAGAATCCTCAGGACAGGCTGATTCAGAGCGTATTTTCGAAGGAGCATGAAATACGTATGGCGAATATGCAGATTCGTTACGAAGCAGCCAAAAAAGCATATTTGAGTGCCATGAGGGCTTTAGGCTATGAATGTGACGGAGAAACCTTCCGGATTATTAAGGAAGTGTCTAATAAGGAAAGAGACGCAGCTCTGGCGAGGAATATAGAGGATCGCGAGGCTATGCGCGATCTGGGCAGGCTGGATGAAGATGCAGACAGATTAATTGAAAAAAGTATCGTGGACAGTAATAAGGAAGCGCATATCCGGGCAGCAAATGCGGCTGTTGATGAAGCAACGGCTAATATCGAAAGTCTGAAAGAAAGGTATCCGGAGGGCTATGCGGATAATCAGGAGATAGTAGATAAAATACAGACGGATATCCTGAGAATCAGTGAAAAGATTGCACTGCAGCAAAGCGGTGATGAAAGTGTTCGTCATGAGATTGAGCTGCAAAATGCAGGTCAGGGTGAGGCCATGGATGAGCTGTCAGAAAAAACAATTGAAAAGCTGGAAAAAAGATTGTCGGCTAACAGTAATAGGACAGCGCTTTTGGAAAAATATGTGAGCAATTTGAAAGAAACGATTAGCGCTGTATTAAGCAATGGTGAGCTTACGCAAACAAGCCGTTTGCTTTTGGCAAAATATAAAGGTGAGACAACGGCGGATAAGAAGGCAGTTGCCGCTGCACGGGCATACGACAGAGCAGCAACGGAGAGTATTTCGGCTTGCATAAACAAAGTATCAGACTTCGATTCCCGGGAACTTGAGCAGTATAGCCCGGAAGAGCTTATGGCGCATGCTGATGAACTGGCAGAGCTTAATAAGGCCGGTATCAAGGTGATGGAAGCAGCAGGAGAGGACAATTCTATATATGAGCGTTTAGGAGGCAGACAGCTGACTATTTTGAAGAGCAGGCTTATCAGATACTATGCGGAAAAAGCAAGAGGTCTTGCGCTGTTTGGTGCGTATAATGAGAGAGGCTTAAAGCAAAGCTATTTTACGGCAGATGAGCAGTCAGTCATGAAAAAGCGTTTTGGTATCGGACCGGGTGATGAGATTGATGATGCTCATATGTATGTATATATGCGTGAGCGGCTGGAGGTAGGAGAAGCAGCAAAGGTACAGGCATATAATGATTATTTCAATTCAGAAGAAATAGAGAAAAAGTATGCAACACGCAGGGAAAAGAAAGAGGATGCTTTTGTGCATAAGGAGGTTATAAACGGAATATACAGTACGAATAGTTTGACAGGACGACCGAACGGAGCAGTTTCAATGGGAAAGAATGGGATGCGGGAATTATACAATCAGATTTACGGGAAATTGTATGAGGGTGTTGATAAAATGAAGGATCCGCGTAAAAGAACCAACGGAACCCATGGGACTCTGGACTCCTATGCGGAGAAGATTGCGCTGCAAAGACAATTAGATAATATAGAAATGTACTATGCATTAACCAGGTCAAACTATACTACGGCAAATGGTGAATTTATTAAAGAGCCTTTGTTCAGAAGCTTTTATAATGTTGAGCATATGTACAGCTTCAGAGATATGAGTGATGATGAGTTCTTTGATATGTGTAAGAAGCTTTCGGCAGGAGCTCTTGCTGAAATGGATAAAGCTACTCCCGAAGAGAAGGAGAGCTACCAGAGAGAAAATGAGGAAGGATTGCAGATATATAAAGAGCATATGAGAGCCCATTATGAAATGCTGGAGAAAAGATTCCACCATCAGGTGCCGTCTCTGGAATATATGGAGCAGCATAAGGATGAATTGATGGACTTACTTGGAAACCTGCAGGTAGATGACAATTTGGCAGAGAAAATATTCTTTTTGAAAGATAGTGATAATGAGGAGGATAGATATCTGTACCACCTGATACAGGTATATTACGCAATAGCTACTTACATAAAAGCTTTTGAAGTGGCAGCAGTCCAGCAATTTCGGGATTACCGGGAAGCGGAAATGGTAAATAAGGGTTTTCTGGATGCAGTACAAGCCTCTTTTGATTATTTAAATGCGAGAGGACGGCATTGATAAAGCTTAGAGCAAGTGCCACAAATAAGCTTTTATGCGATGTATTCCTGCGATATGCTTCAGAATGGAGATTAAAATGGATTACTTTAATCTAAAATTTCATAAGACTACGGTAAAAAACGAGATTTTCGCCGGAATAGCAATGTTCATGGCAATGTCGTATATTCTTGTGGTTAATCCGACGGTTCTTTCAAGTATCGGCATGGATTACGACGGTGTTTTTATTGCAACGGTATGTGTGTCCGGAATAATGACAATTATATCCGCATTTTATACCAAGCTTCCGATAGCTCTTGCTCCGGGAATCGGGATTTCGGGAATGTTCTTTGGACTGGCGACCGGTCCGCAGCAGATTGACTGGAGAGTACTGCTGCTTGCCACATATATTGCGGGAATTGTAATATGCGCATTGATTAAGTTCGGAATTTATGAGCGGATAATGCTTATTATGGATTCAAGCTTCAGGCGTATGATTATGTCCGGTATCGGAATGGCGCTCCTGTTGTACGGAGTCAGTACAACAGGGCTTCTGGATAAGAGGAACGGGTATTATGCTTTTGGTGAGCTTAAGCCTGCTCCGTTGGCTGTTTGCGCAGTAAGTCTCGGTATAATTTATCTTTTAAAAAGGAAAAACAAAAGGGGCTTTGTACTGGCAGGTCTGATAACGGCTTATTTTTCCGGTATATGCGTGAGCTGTTATGAGGTATGCAGTGCCACGGGAGTTACACCGGCTCAATATTTTTCCGGTATATTCAGTATTTCATATGATTTTAGCAGCATTAACAACGTAATGCTGGCTTTTCCTGACGCAGTCGAAGTTGTTTCTGATTTTTCCGCGCTGAGAGCGCTGGGAAGTGCCGTATTCATTTTCACTGCAGGACATTTTTTTGATGCCATCGGAACAAATACATCAGCTTTTGATGCCATAAACGAGGAGCTTGATGAAAGAATGAAGGATACGGTCAGCCTTAAGCGGGCAATGCTGGTTGACGGTATAGGTAATATCTTCAGTGGTGTGTTCGGAACCTCGAATGCAACAAGCTATTGCGAATCACTTGTCGGAATAGTCAGCGGCGGAAAGACCGGTATTACGGCTCTGACAACAGGCTGTCTGTTTTTACTGTGTATTTTCCTGTCGCCGCTGTTTACTTCAATGCCTGCATACGTGGCAGCTCCGGCGCTTATTTATGTGGGAATCACCCTTGTTGCCCGTTATCGGGAATTCGACAGAAGACGAAGAGTTATGTTCGTTTTCGGAATATGCTTAATCGGCTACATAGGAGTTACATTCAATATCGGAAATGCGGTTATGTTTGGTTTGACAGCATACAATCTGGTTAAGATTTTTGTCGAGAAGAAAAAGGTTGTTTCATATTGGTGGGTTGTTGGTATTTTTGCAGTAGTTCATATTCTGCTGAATTACGTGCTGTAAGGAGGATGGGATATGGATATAGCATTATCGACTTTATTAATAGCCTTCGGAACGGTATCGCTTGTTTTAGGCTTTACTCATATTGTTCAGGAGGACAAGAATATACGGGCAAACTGGTACTTTCTTATGCTGGGAGTATTCAGCTTCTGGTGGGATCTCGGAATGAGTATCTTTACGCTTCAGACATCTGTTGTTGCAGCGGCTTTCTGGCGTTCCATTTATCTGATAGGAGTTATGGGAACGGTTGCATCGGCGGGACTTCTGTGCGGAGTATGGCTTAATGTACCTGTAAAATTGAGGAAATGTGTTGATGCGTATCTGGTTTTTGCTACATTACTGGTATACCCTTTCTTTATTGCACCTGAAGCCTGCAGCTTTATTTTGACAGATTACGGAATGACCTACATTGCTACGGATTATGCCGGCAGAATTGTGTATAATGTGTATGTAACGGGGGTTCTGCTTGCCCTTGCCGTAGAGGTGGCATGCTGCCTAAAGAGCAGCGTAAGAAAGCGTGAAAAAGTGATGGCAAGAACCGCAATAGTAATATTTTCTGTTATGGCAGCGGGAATGCTGATGGATACCTATGTCTCAGGAGGGGATAATCCTGCGTTTCCCGCAAGCTCAATAATACAGCCGGTTGCGGTTTTTGTTGCATACATAATGGCTAAAAGAACACGGATTAACAATATCGGAATCCAGAATCTTTCAGGCTACATTTATGCATCGGTAAATGTTCCGATGCTTATTGCTGATGCAAAAGGATATCTGAGAATATGTAATGCAAATGCGATTCAGTTTTTTAACATGCCTGATGAAGTGCTTAAGCATAAAAGGCTGGCTGAGCTGTTTGATTTATCCGGGACTGACAGCGGAAAGAGCAGTGAGACCTCCGAGACGGTTGAATGCGAATGTCTTGTTAATAACAGGGTATGCAGACTTAAAATCAGCCATATTGTGGACAGCTATAAGGAGTTCCTTTGTGATATTATTGTTATCAATGATATGACGGAAACCTACAGAATAATAGAGGAGCTTAATCGGCTTAAGGAAGAGGCTGTCAGCGCAAACGAAGCAAAGAGTGCGTTCCTTGCCAATATGAGTCATGAAATACGTACGCCCATGAATTCGATTATCGGAATGAGTGAAATTCTTATGCGTAAGGATATCGGCGATGAATTAGTCGGTGATATTATGCACATTCATAATGCAGGAAAAGGACTCCTCGAGATAATAAATGATATTCTTGATATATCAAAGATTGATTCCGGAAAATTTGAGATAATTAACAGTAATTATGATTTTGCGGGAGTTCTTGCGGACGTTGCAAATCTGATTAACGCACGGCTTATGGGAAGCGATGTTGCTTTGAAGGTTAATATCGCAGACAATATTCCGAGTATTATGTGCGGGGATGCGGTACGTGTTAAACAGATTCTTGTAAATGTTCTCGGAAATGCCGTGAAATTTACAAAGAAGGGAAGTATTACGCTTTCGGTCGGGGCACAGCCGCTTACTGACGATAAGGTAAAGATTGTGTTTAAAATCAGCGATACCGGAATGGGTATCCGAAAAGAGGATATACCTAAGCTCTTCGAAGTGTTTAATCAGGTTGATAAAAGAAAGAACAGAACTGTTGAAGGAAGCGGTCTGGGACTTGCAATTACGAAAAGCCTGTGCGAGCTTATGGACGGGGAGATATCGGTTGAAAGCACGTACGGAGAAGGTACCACCTTTACAATATCGGTGATTCACAGAGCTGTGGATAAAAAGCCGTTAGTGCTTTCAAATAATGAAAAGACACGTTTTGAGGAATTGAAGAAATATCTTGAGCCAATGTCAATGAAGGGTATAAAGGGAAAAAGTGTTCTGGTTGTTGATGATAACCCCACTAACCTTATAATTGCAAAGGGACTTTTAGAGCCTTACTGCCTTGCACTTGACACGGCAACCGGCGGAGATGAAGCCATTGCCCGCATTAAGGAAAAGAAGTATGAGCTTATTTTTATGGACCATATGATGCCGGGAAAGGACGGAGTCGAAACTACGGCTGAAATACGTGCTCTTGATCTTGCTTACTGCAAAGAGGTTCCGATTGTAGCGCTTACCGCGAATGCCGTTTTCGGTACCAGAGATGAGCTGCTGGCGGCAGGCTTTGACGATTATGTATCTAAGCCCATTGATGTAAAGAAGCTCGAGGAGGTTTTAAGAAAATATCTGAGAGCAGCAGAGGATGAGGATTCCAAGGAGGTACGTGACTCTTCCGATGAACAGTGCTATAATGATAAAGCAATTAAAATTCGCGGCATTGATGCAGAGGGTGCAATGGAAAAAATGCATCTCAGCAATAGCATCTATCTTAATATATTAAGGGCATTTTGCAGGGATTTGACGGCAGCCTTAAAGAGAATGCCGGCAGCCGCTAAGGGTGACAGGCTGGAACGCTTTGTAATTGATGTTCACAGCATAAAGTCTTCAAGTGCCAGCATTGGCGCTCCGGAATTATCCGAGCTTGCAAAGAGGATGGAGCAGGCAGGCAAGGAAAAGAACCTGGCATATATTGAAAGTCATATGGCTGACTTTATATATCGCTGTGAGAGTACCCTTGAGAGTATCGAAGCTTATTTCTCGGGTGAAGGTGGCAGTGAGACGGACCGAGAGGTCAGCAGAATTGAAGAAACGTGGATACAGAGAATGTTCAATGCATGCGAAAATATGGACTCAGCCGAGGCCGAGCTGTTACTTGAAGAGGTAAGGGGACTCAGCTTTTCGGATGAGGACAAAGAGCTTATAGAAAGCATAGAGGAATACGTAAATCAATACGATTATGATGATGTTATGAGTTTACTTGGCGGGCTGCTGCGGTAGTTGGCAGAAAGCTGCAGGGAGGAAGACATGAAGTGTATTCTTGTCGTGGATGATTCCACAACAAATCTGAAGTTTGTTGAGAGTGTTTTGAAGGATTATTACAGACTGATTCTTGTTAAGTCAGGTGAGCAGGCACTAAAGTATCTGGCAAAGAAGCAGGTTGATTTAGTTCTTCTTGACCTTCTGATGCCGGAAATGGATGGCTTTGAAACCTATGAGGAAATAAAGAAGCTGGGGCTCAATAAGGATGTTCCGGTTGTATTTCTGACTGCCGATGCGGATGTTGAGAGTGAAATACGCGGTCTAAAGATGGGTGCGATAGATTTCATAAGGAAGCCCTTCGTACCTGAGGTCATATTAAACAGAATTAACAGATTACTGCGTCTTGAGGAGCTTAATCGGGAGCTTGAGGCAAAGGTCGATGAGAAAACGATGCAGGTTGAGCAGCTTTCCTTCGAAATCATTGCCACAATTGCAAGTATGATAGAAGCAAGGGACAGCTATACGAAGGGACATTCGGTACGTGTTGCCGAGTACAGTGCATTGATTGCGGAAAAGCTTGGCTGGAGCGATTCGGAAATACAGAAGATTAAGTATATTGCACTGCTGCATGATATCGGTAAGGTAGGTATTCCGGACAGTGTTCTTAATAAGCCCGGCAAGCTGACGGAACAGGAGTTTGACATAATAAAGTCCCATACGACAATCGGCGGGGATATACTAAAGGATATCGAAACGATTGCGGATGTTGATTCGGGAGCAAAATATCATCACGAGCGATATGACGGAAAGGGTTACCCCTGCGGACTGAAGGGAAATGAAATACCGGATGTTGCTAGAATTATCTGCATAACTGACGCTTATGATGCCATGAACAGCAAAAGGGTATACCGTGACAGTCTGAGCCCCGCGCAAATACGGCGCGAGCTTATTAACGGAAGGGGAACGCAGTTTGATCCCGAGTATACCGACATATTTATCGGGCTTCTGGATGAAGGAAGACTTACACATGTCGGTGAAGAAGAAGAGAAGGAAAGAACCATCTCGGGAGACAGCTCTCATCTTATCAATCAGATAATGAAGAGCATAGAAGAGGAAACAAAGAGAAATGAAGCTACGGATTATCTCACGGGTCTCCCGGCAAGAAAAGGCGGTGAAAGCCGTATAAAGAAGGCAGTCAGTGAGAAGCCCGGTTACCTTGCGTTTATTGATTTGGATAATCTGAAGCGAACTAACGATACCATGGGACATCTTGCAGGAGACTATGCTTTAATGACGGTAGGGCAGGTTCTTCGCGAGTTTGATAAGGATGCTATTATGGCGCGTATCGGCGGTGATGAATTCCTCTATTATGTAAGCGGTGTTGATGAGGACGGAATAAATGCCATAGCAAAGTCGATGATGGAATCCTTTGAGGACAAAAAGAAGCAGAGTACCTATCTTTCGGTTTCTTCGCTTTCAATGGGAATATGTGCCACAACTCCCGATGACAGCTATCAGGATTTGATGCAGAAAGCCGATAAGGCTCTCTACTACATAAAGCAGAGGGGAAAGTGCGGTTACTATATCTATTCGGATGAGGCTGACAATGCAATAATGAAGACCTCGATTGACCTTGAGCTGCTGGTATCAAATCTTAAGGCGCACGGCTCGTACAGCGGTGCATTAAATGTTGAATACAGGGAATTTGCAAAGCTGTATGATTTTATCCAGCATCTTGTTGAACGCTATGATTACAATATGCAGCTGATAATGCTGACGCTTGAATCGACCGAGGCGGGAGGTCTTGATATTGATGAGCACGAATATGCGATGGCATGCATGGAGAAAACAATTCAGGCATCCTTAAGGGCTGTCGATGTCAGTACAAGATTCAGCAGCGACCAGTTCCTTGTAATTCTGCTCAATGCCCAGACCGAGGATATATCAATAATAATGAACCGTATTTATGAAAACTTCAGTAAAATATGCAAAAATAAATCAATCAGTCTGAACTATGATATTGCGGAGCTGGTTAAGCCGGACGGGCAGCCGGGCAGATAGGAAAATCATATGAAATATAGGAATTATATTTTTGATTTATACGGAACACTGATAGACCTTTCGACTGATGAAGTCGGAATAAGCTTATGGAGAAGGCTTGCAGAATATTACTCCTGCTACGGTGCAGATTATACTGCCGCAGAGCTCAGAAAGAGCTATTGCAGTGCGGTACGTCTTGAGGAGGAGCGGATTGCCGCGATGACCGGCTATACGTATCCTGAGGTTAAGCTTGAAAAGGTGTTTCTTGAATTGCTGAAAAATGCTCCGAAAAAGCATCCGACCGATTATACGATAACGGATGAGAATGTCTGGGCTGATTTTATTTCAAATACATTTCGTATTCAGTCAAGGAAGTATATACGTCTGTTCCCGGGAGTGGCGGATACGCTTAAGGCCTTGCGCAGTGCAGGCTGCAGGGTCATACTGCTGTCAAATGCCCAGAGAGTATTTACCATGCCGGAGATTGAAGCAGCCGGAATAGCATCTGCTTTTGATGCGATGTATATTTCCTCGGATTATCTTGTTAAGAAGCCGCAGAAGGAGTTTATGGAGCTTGTTCTGGAAAAGGAAAATATAAGCGCAGAGGACAGTGTGATGGTCGGAAATGATTTTATGTGCGATATGGAAATGGCAAGGAACTGTAAAGTTGACGGCATATATTTTAATTCCGCAGGCTATAGCCCTGAGCAGCTTAAAGAGTATAATACAATGAATGCCAGAATTATTTCTGCGATTCCCGAGATTTTGCAGTAACCGGGATTTACTGCGCTTCGGAATGGGGGTTAGTGTGAAAAATCATATATTAGATTTTTTACACGGCTATTTGCTTCTGGGCGAAAGCAAATAGCCATTGCGATATTCCTCGCGACAGGTCGCTCGGAAATGGGGGTAAAGATGAAAATACAGAATCCGATTTTAAAGGGCTTTAATCCTGACCCGAGCATAATAAGAGTCGGAAAGGATTATTATATTGCAACCTCTACCTTTGAATGGTGGCCGGGGGTTAAGCTGTTTCATTCGCGTGATTTGGTCAATTGGGAACAGATACCTTCACCGCTTAGGCGAGAAAGCCAGCTTAATATGCTGGGAAATCCTCCTTCGGGAGGAGTCTGGGCACCGTGTCTGAGCTATGACGGAAAGCGTTATTATCTTGTGTATACGGATGTAAAGACAAGAAACGTACATAATTATTACAACACACATAATTATGTTATTTATACGGATGATATATACGGCGAGTGGTCAGAGCCGGTGTATTTGAACAGTGTAGGCTTTGATCCCTCACTTTTCCATGATAATGACGGAAGAAAGTATCTTGTTAATATGCTCGAGGGCTTTAAGGGGATAACAATTCAGGAGCTTGATGCGGAAACCTTAAAACCTGTTGAAGAGCGCAGACTGATATATTCGGGCTCGGGGCTCAGGTGTACCGAGGGACCGCATATATATCACATCGGTGACCGGTATTATCTTATTGTTGCCGAGGGTGGTACGGGCTATGAGCACTGTGTGACGATGGCACGCTCAGAGTCCCTTTTCGGACCGTATGTTACGGCACCGGGCAATCCGATACTGACCTCTGACAGAGCTGATTTATCAAAAATACAAAAATGCGGACATGCGGACATTACAGATACGCCCGATGGTGAGTGGTATATGGTGCATTTATGCTCAAGACCGATTGAGGGTGAGCGTTTATGCCCGCTCGGAAGAGAAACTGCAATCCAGAAAATGTACTGGGATGAAGAGGGCTGGTTAAGACCCGTATCAGGCGGAAATATTGCACTGAATGAAACCGAGGCTCCGAAGTGTGCCGAAGGGGTAAGCGCAGAGGAGAATATTGATTTCTTTGACGATTTTAATGAAGACAGGCTTTCGGAATGCTACTGCTCACCCAGATGGAATTACAATGAATTTGCGGATTGTAAATCACATAAAGGCTATTTACGCCTTACGGGAAGAGAGTCAATTAATTCACTTCACCGGGTATCGCTCGTGGCGGTAAGGCAGCAGTGCATGGAGTGCGCAGCCGAAACGGCAATTTCGTTTAAACCGAAGTATCATTCACAGCTGGCAGGAATCACTTATATGTATGATGCTCTTAACTTCTATATATTCGGCAAGACCGTGCTTGAGGACGGAGCGGTTGTACTGGTACTCAGAAAGGGTGACAACGGTGTTATTACCGATGCCGTTGAGCCTGTAAGGCTTGATAACGATTCAGAGCTGAAGCTTCGTATTGTAACCTGTGACGGCGGAAGAAATGCGGAATTCTATTATATGACTGAAGGCGGAGTATGGCAGCAGGCGGGCGGAAAATGTACTGCAGAAATACTGACGGATGAGTATTGCAGGGGCTTTACGGGTGCTCACTTTGGTATGTATTGCCATGATATGGCGGATTCCTCTGCCGTTGCGGAATTTGACTATTTCAGTGTTAAGGCTGTACATTAGCGGAAATGTATGATTGGGAAAATTTGAAAAAGGGGTATTGACATATGCATTTTGTTGAACTATAATGCGTTTGAATTTATGATTATCAAAAAGGAGGGTTATATGTTAAGTGTCGTATTATCGGAGGTCTTTGCAAACTGAATATTGCAAGGGTTGATTTAGTTCACCCTGTTTCTGGCTTACGTGTGCTTAACGTATAATTATATATATGTATTTTAAAGCATGGCTGTAAAGTCATGCTTTTTGTGTGCGCAAAAAGCAGAATATAGCAGTATTCAGTTTGCATAATTATCGAAAACGGAATGAGGTTTATATTAACGTACACAGAAAAGAGGATAGAAATGAAAACAGAAGTAATCATAGAATTCGATAAGATAAAGAAGACATGGTCAGATATAGCAGTAACAGCATTTGCAAAAGAAAAGATAGATAAAACGGTGCCCTTTCTTTCAGAGACTGAGCTGCGCAAAAATATGCGCGACACGACCGAGAGCAGAATAATGATTGAGAAATGCGGGACTCCTCCGCTTGCGGGCATGGATGGTGCAGAAGAAATCCTTGAATCCGCAGAGAATGGAGACTGTCTGTCTCCGGACCGTCTTGAGAAGGTTCAGGGCATACTTACGGCGGTCAAAAGATTGAAGGAATATTTAACAAGAGGCAGACAATATCAGAATACGATTGCGTATTATGATGAGAATCTGTGCGAGCTTAACGAGCTTAGAGACACAATTGGTGTACAGATTCGAAACGGAGCGGTTGATGACTATGCATCAAAGCTGCTGCTTCAGCTTCGAAATGATATTGAGCATGAAGAGCTCAGGATGAAGGAAAAAGCAGATGCCGTCATGAGGGCAAACAAGGAATGCATGGCTGACAGCTTCAGTACATTGCGAAACGGAAGAATATGTATTCCGGTAAAGAAGGAATACAAGTTTAAAATAAGCGGAAATATTATTGATAAATCAGCCACGGGGAATACGCTGTTTATTGAACCCGCCCCGGTGGCGAAGCATTATGAGACACTTTCGCTTCTGCGTATTGATGAGGAAAACGAAGTGCACCGTATATTATATACACTTACTGCAATGGTAGCGGATGTATCCGGAATAATAAGGGAGAATATCCGTATGATAGAGAAGCTGGATTTCATATTCTCTAAGGGTAAGCTGAGTATTGATATGGATGCGTCAGAGCCCGAGATTAATACCGAAAGAAGAATAAGCCTCAGTGCGGCAAGACATCCGCTGATGAACAGGGAAATAAATGTGCCCCTTAATTTTGAAATCGGAGGGGACATAAACGGTATTGTGATTACCGGACCAAATACCGGAGGAAAAACCGTGGCAATAAAGACGGTTGCGCTAAACAGTATTATGGCACAGTGCGGGCTTCATGTAACCTGTAGGCGTGCTGATATATGTATGAACAGTAATTTCCTCTGTGATATAGGAGACGGGCAAAATCTGTCCGAGAATCTGTCAACCTTTTCGGCTCATATTTCGAATGTGCTGAAAATACTTGAAGAGGTGAACAGGGACAGTCTGGTAATTATGGATGAACTCGGCTCGGGAACAGACCCGGCTGAGGGAATGGGTATTGCTACTGCGATTCTTGAGGAATTGAGAAAGAGCGGATGCTTGTTTTTGGTAACGACACATTATCCCGAGATAAAGAATTATGCAGAGAAAACCCCGGGCATTGAAAACGCGCGTATGACCTTTGACCGCGAGAGCCTAAAGCCGACATATAAGATGATACGCGGGGAGGCCGGAGAAAGCTGCGCATTCTATATTGCAGAGCGTCTCGGAATGCCGCGGGAAATGCTGATGACAGCGGCCAGGGCCGTATACGGAAATATGGCGGAGGAATATCTGCCGGAGACCTCAAAAACGGTATGTACGCAGGAGAAAGCCACATCGGGCAGAAACAGCGGACAGGCACGTATACAAAAGGCAAAGACTGTTGTTACGACAAATAATCTCAGCAGGAAATTCAGTATAGGTGACAGTGTAATGGTATTTCCCGAGAAGAAAATAGGAATTGTATGTAAAACCGTAAATGAGCAGGGACTTTTAAGAGTCCAGATGCCGCACGGTAAGATATGGATAAACCATAAGCGAGTAAAGCTTCATGTGCCTGCATCGCAGCTTTATCCGGAGGATTATGATTTCTCAATTATTTTCGACTCGGTTGAGGAGAGAAAGCTGCGCCATGATATGTCACGTAAATACACTGAGGGAGAAATTGTGTGTGAAGAATAAGAAGAAAAATGCGATGAATCGCTCAGAAATGGAGAATAATGGCAGATATAAGAGATTACGGCTATACAGATGATATTGCGGTGGCGGCAATTGAGAGAGGCCCGTTTTGCTGATAAAAAAAGGATGCACAAAAAAGGGTAAAAACTTTGTACGAAGTGCCGGGTAGATAAAAGCGGCAGAATGGTATATACTGATGCCATATAAAAGTTCATAAAGAGTCCGTGGGACTTCATTTCATTAATCTATATTCTGACGCGTGCTCCGATGCTACCGGGGCACGTGTCGGTATTCAGGGGGAATCCCCGCTATTTCTCATTTTTATATAATTCGAAGCTTACAATATTAAATACAGGGGGCTTAATGGGCAGTAAAAGAATAATATATATGTTTACCGCAGTACTCTTAATTTTTGCGGCGGGAGTCTTGAATATCGGAAAAGGTAACGGTGAAATTTTAGCTTTCGCAGCAGCAATATCTGCCGGAGACGGGGCGGGAGGGACAACAACCACCTATGATAACGGAGACGGAACACAGTCGGTTGTATGGTCGAATCCTGCTTTGGGATATAATGCGGATATTATTACACTTGATTTTTCAAATGGTGACAAGATACGGATGGAGGGTGTACATAAGAATACCAAGTACAGGCTCAAGGTAGGAGAATCGCATATTGTATACGAAACTACAGGCTTTACGTTTAACCGTGTAAGACCGGAGGATGAAGGCTGTGAAAGAGGAGCCGTAACGCAGGTAGCTTACAGGCAGCTTGGCGAAGGGGAATACAGTAAGTACGATATTCCGGACGGAGAAAGTCTGACTACGGTATATGAGATAGACTGGGAGGATTTTTTTGATATACTGAACAGTCTGTATACGAAGGAAGAGCTTGCGTCGGAGGACGGAGTTACAATCTATATGAGCAATATTTTCAGAACAAAGATAACTACAAGAGTTAAGGAGGGAAACTCGGAGGACTGCTTTATTGAAACTACGCGGACGGCTTATGCCGACAGTCTTAATGACATCCTTAGTGCGGAGGGCTGGGGAGATGAGACCTGGAATAAGCTGCATGCTTATTATTCCATACCGATACGCCTTGAAAAGCAGTTTTATAAGGTTCATATGCTGCATTCAAATTGTGTTGAATGTGCAGCGTGGTGGCTTGATAAAAGACAGTCTGTCAACGGGCTCGGAGAATATACGGAAACAGGTATCACCTGTGTGCACGGTAATAAAAGTGCATGGATAATGTTTGATGAGATGAGTGATGAAGAGGTTATTTCACAGACTAAAAAGCGCGGGCAGGTTATTCAGGCTTTCAGACCGTATCTTTCGGTGGGCGGGGTAAAAAAGCAGCCGGCTGTAAGGGTACTTAAAATTCCGTCCCGCTCGGGAACCGGCTACAGAATTGACGAGGAATGTAATACCTTTTTACAATTTATAAGAAACGGAGCCTATGGAACGGAGCTGCTCGGTGAGAGGATTAGCGAAAAAGGGGATGAGCCGGAGTCTGATTTTGTTGCGGAAAATGCGTATTATCTCTGGATGAAGGAAAACGGGAATTTTGGCATACGTGTGTCGAGAAGGCTTGCAGCTGACGCTGTGATAATAATTCCCTATGAGAGTGAGGAGGATGAAGAAAACGAAGAGCCGGATACTCCCGTGAAGCCGGATGAGATTGTTAAGAAGGACAATATTACATATTTAAATCCCGCTGCAACAGGGACGATATTTTCGGGGATTTTTAATGTTACGGACGGTATACCCTCGGGAGAGCTTCTGAATGCAAGGGTTAAGGCTGCGGAGTATCTGTTTGATGCCCGGTTTGAGACCGTAAGCGGTACAAAGCAGTATAAGGTGGCGGTCGAATTGCCGTATACTCTTATATGGTATACTTTAGTGCCGGTTGCCGGACCTGACGGAACGGTTGTCAATACAACCGTGACTAATGCTTTATCCGGGGTTACCGGCGGCTATATAAATATCAGCAGGCAATACCGCTATACCGCACTCAGCTCGCTCGGATACTATATACCGGATTATGCATGGGTCAGAAATCAGGCACTGCCCGGTGAAACAGAGTATTTATATCCTGTCGGATATTCACCGCCGCAGGTGAGTAAGCAGGTGTATGATGCGGGGGATGACGGACATATCATTGAGCCCGAGGAACGTAATCATATAATTACCCTGCCGGCGAAGACAGTAAACGGAGGCTTTGCAATGCCTGCAGTACCGGTTATTACGCAGGATGAATACCATGACTTTGTGGATTTGCGGATAGGTGAGATTTCTGTGAGAAATGACAGCCTGATGTTTGACGGTAAGACAGTGCTTAATGATGCATGGACGGATACTGCGGCGTTGCTTCCAGATAAAGGTGCGGTAAGGGCTCCTGCACAAATTGCGGATGCAGTGCTGCTAAGGACTAATATGCTTATAGAACCTGAGCTTGCAAACGGAAGCTATTCATCGCAGGGAGCGATTTACTACAGTGCTGCAGTAGCTCACGGGGACGGTATCGGGAGTACGCTGTCTTACGGGATAGACGGAATTAATAGTGTTCACGTTCATACTCCGGTTTTCTGCGATGCGGAGCTGATAAATGATAATGCTCAATATGTGCAGCTTGCAGATGCCGATATATCAAAGGTTCCTCTGGTAATCGGACGTTCCGACAGCTACGGTAGTAAGGGGCACGAGAATGACAGCAGTGATTTTGAGGTGGTTTTTAGTAATACGGGACAGCATCTGGCGTATCGCGGCTACGGTTTCCGGCAATATGTATATAATTACAGCAGACAGGGGACGGGGATGTATATTGCCGGAGACAGCACTGATAACAGGCCGATGAATCAGGTGAGATTTCCCTTTGACGTATATGCAGATACCGGAAATGACAGTGATGAAACAAACGACATCCTTGTATACAGCGGCACATGGTTTACAACCGGGCTTACGAAACAGCGTTTTTATCTCCCGGAATGGGTAAGGGAGGGGGATTATGAGGTAATGTTCAGAACAATTGCCGTTAACGGCATCGGAAAGCGGGCCGAGCTGTGTATGGTCGGAGCCAATTTGTCTGACGCGGCTTATACCGCCACGGACAGCGTTATGGTGCAGATATCGGGAAAGCTTTACGGTTTGATGCTGTATGATGTTGAAGATTCCCATAACTGGCCGGAGGTGTTCAGAAGCGGGAGAGAGACGGCACCGAAGCTTATTTACGGCCTGTGCAGGAATAAGTACAGTGACGGAACCATAAACGGAAAAGGCTTTGACAGCAATAATTTTTATTATTATACGGCAGGGGTGTGTAATGAATTGGGAAGACCTGCCGGAAGGCAGGAGAGGTTTACAATGCCGCTTATGGAAGGAAGTAATCCGGTATTTATCAATAAGGGTGTATTGAAAGCAGGATACCTGTGGAGGTTCAGGCTGTATACGACGGGTACGCTCATGAACAGTGAGAAGATGGGAATCAGAATTTCCATGAGGTTTTTCTATGTAAGTAATGACGGTACAGAAAGAGAGGAGGTTGATTTATACTACAGGAGAAAAGAAGGCAGGAAGGTAAGTCTGGAAAGCGCGGATAAGGTGATTCCGGTAAATATGGTACGCAAAAATGATACGGCGGGAGAGCTGGAGGAATATATGGAGTATGATGCGTACAGGCAGCAGTGGTATTTTGAATTTCGTATGCCGGAGGAGCTCTATGTCGTAAGTCGGGGAACCGATGTTGCGGGATATATGAATGATAATGGAATTGATTTTAATGAAAGCTTCAAAAAGAGAGACGGATATATAGTTGTTAATTTTACAATTGACGCGGTTGACGAAGATGACAGAGTATATATTACGTATAATGCGGTTCCGTATAATCCGTCAGGTGCAAATATGTGGGAGCTTGCGGGACAGTGCAGAAGCAGAACCGATTACGACGGAAGAAAATTTGCAGTCGAATACGGAGATGTAATAATGCTGTACACCGATATATCAAGACCTGATGACTATACCGTAAAGCGATTGTATTAAGACGGAAAGAAGCTTTGCTCGGAAAAAGTAATCCCGAAAGTCAATAAAGACCTTCGGGATTACATATAGCTGATTTGTGCTGCTAAGCAATTATTTCTAAAGATTTTTGAAATTGAAATGCTTTCTGTTCTCGGCATAGTCGGCAACGATGTGACCGTTTCCGAAAAGCTTGTACTTATAGGTAATAAGACCTTCAAGTCCAACGGGACCGCGTGCATGAAGCTTGCCCGTGCTGATTCCGACCTCTGCGCCGAAGCCGTATTTAAAGCCGTCTGCAAAACGGGTTGAACAATTCTGGTATACACTTGAGGAGTCTACGAGACCCATGAAGTGAAGTGCCGCTTCACGATTCTCGGTCAGAATACAGTCCGTATGATGTGATCCGTAATGGTTAATATGCTCGATTGCCGCATCGATACTGTCAACAAGCTTAATTGTAAGAATATAGTCAAGATGCTCGTGACTGTAATCCTTTTCAATAAGCTCATCGCAGTGTATGTATTCTTCAACCTCAGCGGTTCCGAGTATCCGCACGTTTGAGGCTGCAAGGGCTTTGGCCAGGGGAGGGAGAAGACTGCCGGCGATATCACGATGGACAAGCAGGGTTTCCGTTGCATTACAAACAGCAGTATACTGTGTTTTCGCATCAATAATAACCGGAATTGCTTTACTGATATCTGCATCTTTGTCAACGTAGGTGTGACATATACCGTCAGCATGTCCCATAACGGGAATGCGGGTATTATCCATAATATAGCGTACAAATTCATTTGAACCTCTCGGTATGAGAAGATCAACGGATTCATCGCATTCTAAAAGCTCCTTTATCTGGGAGCGGTCTTCGGCGAGGCAAAGGCAGCCTTCGGGTAAGCCTGCGGCTAAAGCGGCTGTATATATAATGTCAAACAATACTCTGTTTGTTCTTGCGGTTTCACTGCCGCCCTTTAATATGGCACAGTTTCCGCTCTTAAGGCAGAGTGTGGATATCTGAACAAGTGCATCGGGACGTGCCTCAAAAATAATACCGATAACTCCTATGGGACAGCTTTCTCTATACAGAGTAAGACCCTCATCAAGCTCTCTTGCAAGCTGAGTGGCACAAAGAGGATCGGGAAGACCGATGAGACTGTCAATTCCCTCCAGAACACCGCTTAGCTTTTTTTCGTCAAAGCGAAGACGCTTGAGTATCGGTGCTGCCACACCGGAGGCTTCGGCATCACGGCAGTCATCGGCATTTGCCTGAAATACGGCATCACGTGACCTGCTGAGAGCTTCTGATATACCGCGAAGAGCTGAATTCCTGATTTCGAGTGAGGTTCCTGCAAGCCGGGGGCTGTCAAGCTTAAGCTGCTTTGCTTTTTCTTTTATATTCATGGAATTTCCTCCTTATTATTCTTGAATGATTATTCGGATTATAACATTTGAATGTATGGAAAGCAAGAAAATGTATATTTTTGAAAAGGATGTGCAGACTATATCGGACAGAATATTTCGTATATATGAAGGAAGCTTCGGAACGGAGGGTCTATGTGGGGAATAATTGTTGCGATAATATCAGGCGCTTTAATGAGTATACAGGGTGTTTTTAATACCGGAGTGACAGAAAAGGCCGGAATATGGATAACAGCAGGCTTTGTGCAGCTGACTGCACTTATTGTATGTGTATTCGGATGGCTGTTTACGGGGCGGCAGGGAAGTATTCCGATGCTCTTTAATATTGACAAAAAATACATGCTTCTCGGCGGGGCAATCGGTGCCTTTATCACTTTTACCGTAATAAAGGCAACAGAAAGTCTGGGACCTGCAAAGGCTGTCATGCTCATCGTAACAGCGCAGCTGCTGATGGCATACGGTATTGAATTATTCGGATTGTTTGGTGTTGAGCAGGTGAACTTTCAATGGAGAAAGCTGATAGGAATGGTGCTTATTATAGCAGGTATAATAACCTTCAAGTGGGAGTAGAAAACTCTTGTAAAGCCGGTTGAATTACTATAAAATTATGAATGGAAGGAACCTATGAAAAAAGAACTGTTCAGATATATTATTTCCGGAATACTGGTTTTGACAGCCGGAATTGTCTATATTATTAATTTCCCCGGGCAGGGGGAACAGGTCGCGTATGTAGCAGGTGAGTTGCCGGGGACGGAGTCAGAGAAGACGGAGCTGTTAAAGAATGAAACACCAAAGACTGAGCTGCCCGGAGCTGAAGCATCGAAAACTGATTCATTGAAGGATGAGTCTTCGCTGACAGAAGCGGAAAACTCATACGCGGAAGCGGAAAAGGGTGGCGAAATAACGGTATCCGAAAGCGTAAGGGTGAACATAAATACTGCCGGACCGGAAGAGCTTATGAAGCTTAACGGAATCGGACAGTCACGTGCAAACAGCATAATAAGCTATCGTGAGGAAAACGGTGATTTTAAAGCAGCTGAGGATATTATGAAGGTTCCCGGAATTAAATTGGGGATATACAGAAAAATAAGCGAATATATTACGGTTGATTGATATCGGGATCGGAGGCATGTTTTGGCGAAAAGGGTACTGGTTGTTGATGATGAAAAGTTAATTGTTAAGGGAATAAGGTTCAGTCTCGAGCAGGACGGAATGGAAGTCGATTGCGCATATGATGGTGAGGAGGCACTAAGCCTTGCGAAAAAAACAGAATATGATGTGGTGCTGCTTGATATAATGCTTCCTATAATAAACGGCTTCGAGGTATGTCAGCAGATAAGGGAGTTTTCGGACATGCCGATTATCATGCTGACGGCCAAGGGTGATGATATGGATAAAATTCTTGGTCTTGAGTACGGTGCGGATGATTACATAACAAAGCCGTTCAATATTCTTGAGGTTAAGGCAAGAATTAAGGCAATAATGCGCAGAAACAGGCGGAAGACGGTCAAGGATGAAGCAAAGAGCATATCCTGCAACGGACTTACGGTTGATTGCGAGAGCCGACGCGTTGAGCTGGAGGGAAAGGAGCTGAATCTCACGGCAAAGGAATTTGATCTGCTTGAGCTTCTGGTGTTTAATCCCAAAAAGGTTTACAGCAGAGAAAAGCTGCTTGAGCTGGTATGGGGTTCCGATTATCCCGGAGACGTAAGAACTGTTGATGTTCACATAAGGAGACTGCGCGAGAAGATTGAGCCGAATCCCGGTGAACCTAAATATGTCCATACAAAATGGGGAGTAGGATATTACTTTAATGATTAAAAAAAGCAAGTTGTTCAATCGGATAAGGTACTTTTTTAAGAGTATGCGACTGCGTGTTTTTCTGACCGTTGTATTTACGGGAGTTTTAGCACTGACTGCCGTTTTTATTACTGTGGGAAGATCATACCGGACAGAAATCGAAGATAAAAGAATTGCAGATGTCAGAGCTTATGTAAGCAGACTTTCGCTTAAGATGGTTAATAATGCATATCTTGTGAACAGCAGTGCCGTGCCCGATATTACAAAGGAGCTTGATATTGCAGCTGAACTTTTCGGCGGCAGGGTGATTGTTGTAGGAAGAAGACTTCAGATTATTTATGATACATACGGAATTGAGACGGGAAAAACTCTGGTTTCCGAAGAGGCAATAAAGGCGCTCCGGGGAGAGAACAGTGAATACCGGGACGAGGAGAAGATGCTGATTGAGCTGGCTGAGCCGATTTTTGATACATACGGAAGTAATCCGAATGAGAGCCTGGGTGTGATAATAATCAGCTTTTCGACCAGACAGTCTTTAGGTGTTGCCGAGGCATTAAATCAGAAGCTGCTGGCATGTGCGATTGTTACTGCGATTGCCATACTGCTTACGGCATATTATTCATCACGCCGGGTTACAATGCCGTTTGTACGGATTAATCAGTCACTTCAGCATGTTGCGGAGGGCTATATTGATGACAGAGCCGATATACAGGGATATTCGGAAATAGTTAAAATATCGGATTCACTTAATGAGATGCTTTCGAGAATTTCACTGCTTGAGAATTCAAGACAGGAGTTCGTTTCAAATGTATCCCATGAGCTGAAAACCCCCATTACTTCAATAAAGGTTCTTGCGGATTCCCTGCTTACGCAGCCGGATGCCCCGGCAGAGCTTTATCGTGAGTTCCTGTCTGACATAAATGATGAGATTGACAGGGAAAACAAGATAATAACAGACCTGCTTGAGCTTGTGCGGCTTGATCGGAAGACGGGCGATATGCATATTGCCGAGGTAAGCATTAATGAGCTTCTCGAAATCATACTTAAGCGGTTGAAGCCTATAGCAAGAAAGAGAGACATTGAACTGATTTTTGAAAGCTTCAGGCCGGTTTTGGCGGAGGTTGACGAGGTTAAGCTGTCATTGGCGCTTTCGAATCTTATTGAAAATGCGGTAAAGTATAATATTGAATCGGGATGGGTTAAGGTGTCACTGAACTCAGACCATAAGCATTTCTATATCAGAATAGCTGATTCGGGAATCGGAATACCGGAAGAAGCGCTTGACCGGATTTTTGACCGTTTTTACAGAGTCGATAAGGCAAGGGCGCGAGAAACAGGCGGTACAGGTCTCGGACTTGCGATTACAAAGAGTGTTATTCTGATGCATAAGGGTACGATAAAGGTAGAGAGTATTGAGGGCGAGGGTTCAACCTTCCTCATTAGAATACCGCTTGCCTATATACAGCAGGAATAGTGAATTATATAAATATGGAGGGCGGATTTGAATAATACGCTGAAGAGAGTAATAAATGTAATGTGGCTTCTCTTGCCGTTACTTTTACTTACAGGCTGCAGTGAAGAGGAAGCGGAGGTTCCTTTGGATGCTGTCAGGATTTTCTGCACCGACACGGCAAAAACACAGCTTTGCTGGGAATATTACAGTCTTGAGAGTGAAGATATCAATGCACAGATTGAAGAGCTTCTGCAGCAGCTGGGGAGGTCACCGGAGAGTAAGACTTATGTGTCTGTAAAACCGGATAATGTTAATATAAATAATTTTTATTTCGGACCCGACGGGCAGCTGATCTTAGAGGTTGATAACGCTTATTTGGAAATGAGTGCGGTTGATGAGGTGTTGTGCAGGTCGGGTATTGTTAAGACGCTTTGCCAGCTTGAGGGCGTTGACTATGTTGAGTTTTATAATAACGGACAAACGCTGATTCTTCAGAATGATTTGCCTCTCGGGCAGATGTCGGATGCTGACTTTATTGACAGCACGGGCGGAACGATGAACTTTATGCAGACACTTAATCTGACCATTTATCTTGCCGATGAAACAGGTACCATGATGACCGAATCAATGCTTGTTGTATATAACGACGGTTCTGCATCCATGGAAGAGCTGGTGCTGCAGCAGCTTATCTATGGTCCGCTTAATGAGCAGACACATTTGAATCCTGTTATTCCGGAGGGAACAAAGGTAAATAAAGTAACAACCAAGGACGGAATATGCTATGTTGATTTCAATGAAGCATTTATGGAGAAAATAGAAGGTCTGACAGATGAGGTTGCCATATATTCCGTGGTAAATTCGCTGGCTGAGCTGCCGAACGTAACGAAGGTTCAGTTCAGTATCAACGGTGAATTAAAGAAGACATATCGCACTCTGGACTTTTCCGGACTCTTTGACAGAAGACCCGATTTGATAACCAATGAGAAGGCGGGTGAAAAATCTGAATAGAATCACGGGAAGACCGCTTATTTTCTTCGCGTGTGCGTATGTATTAGGAGTAATCAGTGAAGGGCAGAGTATGTATATCATATGTATATGTACTCTGCTTATTATAGCTGCCGGTGTTATTTTCTTTTCGCCATCGGACGGACGGGAGCGCAGAAGAATTAATTTACGGATATTATTTTTGCTTGGATTTTCTGTAGTATTTCTCCTGTTTGGGTTGGGGAGGGCAGCCGAAGCAAACGTAAAGAGTGAGCTTAAAGTAACACTTCAACGAAAAGAAAAAGCCTCAGTAACCGGAGTTGTATCCGGTATTTCGGAAAAGAGTGATGCATATCTGTTTTATCTTGACAATTCATATGCCTGTTTCGGGGATAAAAATCACTATTCAAAAGGAATAACCGTAAGTATTGAAGAGCCCGGTGACATAGAGCACGGAGATTTTATTTGTGTACAGGGAACACTGTATCCTCATATTCCGGCAACGAACCGGGGGCAGTTTGATGCGGATTTATACTATTCCTGCAGAAACGAAGACGCAGTAATATATGCGGATTATGCGGAGATTATTAAAAAGGATGCAGAGGACAGCCTGTTAATAAAGGTAAAAAGGCTGTTGTTTTTTATACGGGGGAAATTGAGACAGGAACTGTCAGAGATATTGCCCGAAAAGCAGTCGGGAGTAATGAAAGCCATGCTGCTCGGAGAAAAGGATTTTGTCGACGATGAAATAATGGAATTATACTCGAATAATGGTATTGCACATATTTTAGCAATATCGGGGCTGCATGTTTCACTTATCGGAATGGGACTTTACCGGCTTGTTCTGAAGCTTACGGGAATCTTAAAGGCGGCTATTATTATTACAGTTACCGTGATGCTTATGTACGGGATATTGACAGGCTTTTCGGTTTCAACCGTAAGAGCGGTAATTATGCTTACGGTTCTTCTGTTTGCTCACTTTGCCGGCAGGGTGTATGATGCTCCGTCGGCTCTTGCCCTTGCCGCAATTATTATTCTGATTTATCAGCCCATGTACATTTATGATTGTGGCTTTAAACTGTCGTTTACGGCGGTGATGGGAATACTTACTGCGAATACACTGATTAAAAAGCTTAGCATCAGATCAGGAATTTTCAAATCGTTTTTTATCAGCGGCTTTGCACAGCTTTTTACCATGCCTGTGGTGATGGCGGATTTTATGTTTGTTACTCCGTACAGTATAATTATCAATATGATTATATTGCCGCTTATGTCAGCCGTGGTAGTCTGTGGATTTTTAGCTGTAGGAATATCGGCAACCGGGGTAATAACTCCCGGAATAGCAGCAGGTGCGGTTTACTATATTCTTGATTTTTTTGAGCGTGTGTGTCGTTTTGCTTCTGAAATTCCGTTCTGCCGGATTATTACGGGAGAGCCGCAGCTCTGTTCGGTAATTATATTCTGGCTGGCAGTGGCAGTCGGCTGCGGCTCGTTAATGGTAACGGGTAAACGAAGCTTCTTACTTGTGCTAATGCTCTGCGGAGTAATTTTTATACCGCAGAGCAGGGGAGAGCTGTATATGGCATTTCTTGATGTCGGTCAGGGGGACTGCATATTTTTTGAGGCGGGAGGGCATAGCTATCTGATTGACGGTGGCAGCAGCGATATATCCGGGGTCGGAAGCTACAGAATTGTGCCGTTTATAAATTCGCTCGGATATGACAGCGTTGATACGGTAATAATTACTCATCCGGATAGCGATCACGTTAACGGAATTTCGGAAATAATGAAGGAGAAGCTGCTGGATATAGGAGAATTGCTGCTTCCGGTAAACATGAAGCCGGAGGAAGAAGAACTTGCATTGCTGGCGAAGGAGCAGGGGATTAATGTAAGCTATATTCAGGCGGGCGACAGACTGGGGAATTCTGTGGCAGATATTGTGTGCCTGAATCCTGCTTCGGGCGAGAATTACGGAACAAAAAATTCATATTCTACGGTATTTTCTGTTTCATGCGGAAATTTTGACGTTATCTTAACAGGCGATGTTGAGGGCAGGGGTGAGACCGTTACAGTTGATAAACTGGATGAATATCTGCTGCCGGATAAATATGAGTTATTAAAGGTGGCACATCATGGGTCGGATTATTCGACAAAGGAAGCTCTTTTGTGCAGATTAAATGCAGATTTCGCAATTATATCCTGCGGAAGGAACAACCGTTACGGGCATCCGGGAGAGGAGCTTTTAGAAAGACTTGGGGAGCATAAAATTACATATTTTGAGACAATGAGACACGGAATGCTTGAGGTTCGGGTAAGGAGAGGTAATAAATTCAGTTTGACAACCTATTGCAGGAGATAGTATACTCTCTAGTGTATGCGTGGGAGGATACGGATTTGTCAAAAAAAATTGTAAAATATTCGCTTAATATATTATTATTACTGCTGATTATAGCAGGTACACTGTTTTTACTGTTTAAGGATCAGGAGATAAAGCCGATTATTAAGCAGCTTCATCATGCAAGAAAATCATATCTTTTCGGTGCAGTTGCATTTATGGTGCTTTATGTAAGCGGTGAATCTGTTATTATACGATATTTGCTTGGAAATCTTAAGCATGGTGTCAGCCTTATTAGATGTCTGATGATTTCCTGTATCGGATTTTTCTTTTCGGGTATTACACCGGGTGCATCGGGCGGACAGCCCCTTCAGGTACTGTATATGTCGAAATGCGGAGTTGATCCGCTGGTAAGCACTCTGGTGTTTATGATTGTGACGATATGCTTTAAGCTTGCGCTCATCCTTTTATGCGCGGTGTTTATTCTGCTCGAGCCGGTAGTTATGTTTGATTCAATCGGTAAGGTTCCGTTGCTTTTTACATACGGAGTTGTCGGAAACGGGTTGTTTCTTACCTTTCTTCTTCTGGTTGTTTATAAGCCGTCGGTGGCATTTTCAATACTTAAGTTCGGAATTAAGCTTGGAGGAAAGCTGCACATTCTCCGTAATCCCGACAGTACATTGCAAAAGGCTGTGCGGTCTATAAGACAGTATGAAAAGGCAGCGACGTATGTTAAAAAGAATACTCGGATGATGATTAATGTCATGCTGATTACCTTTGTACAGAGACTTTTTTATTTCTCGGTATGCTTTATGGTTGCAAAGGCACTTAAGATTGATTGTTCATGGACGGAGCTTGTTGCACTTCAGATTCTGCTTGCACTTGCGGTTGATGCACTTCCTTTACCCGGAGCGGCAGGAGCAAATGAAAGCGTGTTTGTTATTCTGTTTAAGCGTATTTTTGGTGAAACCGCAGTACTGTCCGGTCTGTTGCTTAACAGGGGAATAACCTATTACGTGCTTTTGATTTCAACAGCTGCAGTTACGTGCTTTGCCCACTTCTATATCATGAAGACGGCAAATAAGGAAGTTGTGCCGGAGCAGAAAAAGCGGAGAATAAGAATATTTACCAGATACACGGAATCGGAAAGGAAGAATGGTGGAGAGAAATGATAGGATTTTATAACTATACTGTAATAATAACATATGTGAGCCTTGCGGCAGCAATTTTCGGTATGCGTTTTGCGGCAATGGGAGAAATAAAGTACGCTGTTTTATGTCTGCTTTTATCAGGCTTATGCGATATGACTGACGGACCGGTTGCAAGACTCAGAAAGAGAACCGATACCGAGAAGAAATTCGGCATTCAGATTGATTCACTTTGTGACTGCGTAAGCTTCGGTGTTGCTCCTGCAATGATTCTTTATTACATTGCGGTTTATAATGCTCCCGGAAGTGAAGTTGCAAAAACGATAGCACTTATTGTCGGTATCATTTTTGCATTGTGCGCGGTTATCAGACTGGCTTATTTCAATGTAACCGAGGAGGAAAGGCAGAATAAGGAAGGCGAGAAGAAGAGAACCTCTTATCAGGGACTTCCTGTAACCAATATTGCCATAATTTTCTCCACGGCTTATCTTTCTGCTTATTTCCTCGAGGGTGAGGCATTTGTTTATACCATGACAGCAATAATGGCTATTACAGCTTTCCTGTTTGTACTTAACTTCAAGATGGTAAAGCTGCATGGCAAGAAGCTTATTCCGGTTGGGCTGCTGGGTGTTCTTGTAATGGTCGGAATAGTATTATTATAACACTTGTGACTTGATTTATACGCACGGGAACGGAGATATTCATGAAGTATAGGGATAGAGAAGGAAACACAATCGTTAATGAGACTTCACAGGACAAGCTGCTTCAGTTTTTATATAATACATTACCCGGAAGGGCAGTGCTTAAGGTTATGACTAAGCCCTGTGTATCGCAGCTGATAGGAAAGGCTCTTAATCTTTCTGTATCAACGCTGATGATAGACTCGTTTATAAAAAAGAACGGAATCAGGATGGCTGATTATATACCGTGCAGATACAGCTCATACAATGATTTCTTTACAAGAAGAATAAAGCCTTCAAAGAGGCCGATAAACAACAGTGAGGATGTTCTTATATCGCCCTCTGACGGAAAGGTTACTGCTTACAGAATAAGCCCTGATTCACTCCTGCGTATTAAAAACAGTCGCTATACGGTTAAATCGCTTCTTCGTGATGAAGCTCTTGCTGAAGAGTTTAACGGCGGTGTTTGCGTAATAATCAGACTTACCGTAGATAATTATCACAGATACTGTTATGTTGATTCGGGAAATAAATCCGATAATTGTTATATTCCGGGCGTTCTTCATACCGTAAATCCGGTTGCAATGGAGTATTACAAAATTTATGCTGAAAACAGCCGTGAGTATACGGTTATTGATTCGGACAATTTCGGAAGACTTATACAGATGGAGGTAGGTGCCCTTGCTGTCGGAAGGATAAGTAATCATCACGGCAGCGGAAGGATTACCAAGGGCAGCGAGAAGGGCTACTTTGAGTTTGGCGGTTCTACAATTGTATTATTGTTCCGTGAGGGCTGTGTCGAACTTGACAGCGATATCTGGGATAATACGGCGGAGGACTGCGAAACAATTGTAAAAATGGGAGAGCGTATCGGACGCAGTATAAAAGAATAGCTTTCGTTTTAATTTGAAGCATATTTCGATGTTGTGCTTCTGATTTTGGGGGTAATGTGAAAAACATTCGTGAGGATATTAAGAATAAGAATTTTAAGCGGGTATATCTTCTCTATGGTGAGGAGATATACCTTATCAAGTTGTACAGGGATAAATTAAAGGCAGCGGTACTGGATGGCGGAGATGATATGAATTATTCTCATTTTGAGGATGCGATTACAGACATTTCCGGAATTATTGAAAGCTCGGATACCATGCCTTTTTTTGCTGACAGAAGAATAATAATTGTTGAGAACAGCGGTTTGTTCAAGAGCTCGAACGAGCTGGCAGATTATATACCAAGTATTCCCGAGACGACGGTAATCGTATTTGCCGAGCATGAAATTGACAAACGAAACCGCCTTTACAAGGCAGTTAAGGAAAACGGATATGTATGTGAGTTTGAGCGATTAAAGCTTCCCGAGCTGAAGCAGTTTGCAGCATCACAGCTGAACAGATACGGGATGAAGATAACGGATTCCGACTGCGAGTATTTTATAAATAACGTTGGCAGCGATATGCTTTTGATTGTAAATGAGCTCGAGAAGCTGGCAGCATATCTCGGTGAAAGAAAGGTTGTAGAGAGAAAAGATATAGATGCCGTGTGCACGGTACAGATTACCAACCGGATTTTTGATATGATAGATGCCATAGCGAGAAAAAACAGGAAGCTTGCGTTTTCTCTATATTTTGATCTTATATCACTTCGGGAAAAGCCGTTAACAATCCTATATCTGATAATAAAGCATTACAACCGGCTGCTGCTTGTTTATGATATGCTTCAGGCTCACAGCTCTGATTCGGAAATTGCTTCAAAAGCCGGAATGCCGCCGTGGGCAGTAAGGAATTATCGAGCACAGCTGCAGAGCTTCAACCGTACAAAGCTTATTGAATGCTTACGTGAGGGTACTGAGCTGGAGGAGCAGATTAAGACCGGTCAGATTGACGAGCAGCTGGGACTTGAGCTGTTAATTGCAAAATTCACAATGAATTGATAATTGGCGGGATTGCCGTATTCCGTGAAGGTACAGTTATTCGGCAGGGTTGCCGGAATTTATATTCATATGATAAAAAACGGATTTATGAGGTATTTTTATACTTGAATATCCGAGGGAAATGTGCTAAACTAGCATAGCGAATTGAAGACGTATCGAAGTGGTCATAACGAGCCTGACTCGAAATCAGGTTGTCCGCAAGGGCACGTGGGTTCGAATCCCACCGTCTCCGTTTTAGCGACTATGGACTTGCCGTTTGGCAGGTCCTATTTCTTTTGGCAAGGATTGACCGGAGAAGAAGAATGTGAGAAATTTTATACAGATTGTTATGAATTTCATATAGGCAGAGATGATAATCCGTATTATGAACTACATAGAGAAAATTTGGAATTTTGTTGTATTTATGTTGATGCCGCAGTTGGCAGGAAATGCAAGTAAATTTATCGCATTAGCAATTTTCTGTGTGGCAAGTTTCACAGATTTTTTGGATGGATACCTTGCTAGGAGAGATAATCTTGTTACAAACTTCGGAAAATTTATGGATCCGCTTGCAGACAAGCTATTAGTTTGTTCAGCTCTTATTTGTTTAATCCCAAGATTGCCTGCATGGGTAGTTATTGTAATTATTGCACGTGATTTCATTATCAGTGGTTTCC
>JAZNKQ010000011.1:0-20870 GCA_045578645.1 Lachnospiraceae bacterium | reverse complement strand
ACGACATGGCTACGATCCGACTTCTCTCATTTCGCGTCTTCTGTATTCGCCCTCGCCCTGCGGCGCTCTCAGCTCGCGCCTGCTACGCTCGGAATCCGTAGTATTATTCGGGATTGCAGCACTGCTATCCTCTGCTGCAGTTACCTCAGGAGCAGCCACCAAAACCGTCTCGACAGCTTCATCTGCCTGATTGGTATCTGCATTCATCGAACTTAAAAGTTCAATAAGCTCCTGCTTCTTAAGACTCGTAATACCCTTCGCTCCGGCCTCCTTTGCCAAAGCTCTTAACTCATTAACCGACATTTTCTCGTAATTCATAAATCCTCCACTCTCAAAACATGTCCATAAAACAGATTCTCCTATAACAAACTTTTCACATCAAGTTAATTAACTAACCTTATTCATCTAAAACAATGGAATTTACCGCTGAATCGCCTGAATATGACCGGAATTATGAACTGTGATATAATTTACAGAATGTATTAGAAACACCTTATTTTTATTATACTATACTGTTCGCAAAAATGGAAGAGTTTTCTTACTATTAGTTCCTCTTTATACGCGGTATGACTTGATTATGTTCTGCCCAAATGCTATCATAGACACGGTATCGGTTAATTTGGCTATCTTGTTTCTGAGCGAAAACAAATAGCCGAAACGATATTTCTCACGACAAGTCGCTCAGAAATGGGGATTTTATGCTTCACGAAACAAGTATGCTGTATAAGCTGACAATTCTTTATATCCTTCACAAAGTTGAATTTCCGCTTTCAAACAGCCAGATAAGTAATTTTATTCTTGAAAATGACTATACGGATTATTTTAATATCCAGCAGACTCTGGGAGAGTTAATAGATGATGAATATGTAAAGAAAGAGACCCTTCGCGGCAGAACGCTCTACAGCATCACCGATTCCGGACTTCAGACACTCAAGCTCCTCAAAAATGAGCTTTCACCTGCACTGCGCTCAGATGTCGACCGCTATATAAGGGATAATGAAATGCAGCTTCGCGAGGAGCTTTCAGTAATGAGTAACATCTATATGACTGACGAGCGCCATTACACTGCTCATCTGTTCATTGAAGAGGACGGAGTTAAAATACTTGAGCTTAACATTTCCGCCAATTCCGCAGAAGAAGCGGATCGAATTTGTTCAAACTGGAATCGTGCCAGCACCGAGCTCTATCCGCTGATCGTCGGCAGACTTTTACAATAAGCCGTAACAAAAAGCAACCGTCGGCATCAATTTGCCGACGGGCTTTTTTATTGCTTTATTCTTTTATAAATTATGCTTCTTCTTCCTTGCGCTTTGCGCTGATTGCGATTACGCCGCCAATCATTACGCAAGCTGCACCGATTCCGAAGAGTACTCCTGTCGGAATTGTACCTGTCTTAGGAAGCTCCTCTGCATCGCCCTGAGGAATCACAATATCCTCAAGCTCGATTTCCTCTTCTGCCGCGCCCTCGGGAATCTCGGGAATCTCTACTTCGATTTCCTCTTCTGCTGCGCCCTCGGGAATCTCGGGAACCTCAACTTCGATTTCCTCCTCTGCTGCGCCCTCGGGAATCTCAGGAACCTCAACTTCGATTTCCTCCTCTGCTGCGCCCTCGGGAATCTCGGGAACCTCTACTTCAATTTCCTCTTCCTCTACCGGTGCTGCTGTAGGCTCCGCAGGTGTCTCGGTAGGCGCTACGGGTGTTTCTGTAGGCGCTACAGGTGTTTCTGTAGGCGCTACGGGCGTCTCGGTAGGCGCTACAGGTGTTTCTGTAGGCACTACGGGCGTCTCGGTAGGGAAGTTTCCGAGATCAATTGCACTAAAGCCTGCAACAAAGGTCATGTTCTGCTTAACATTTGAAATATCAGCGATTGAATAGGTCTCACCTGATGCCTTCCAGCCGGTAAAGTTGTAATATGTCTTTGAAGGCTTTTCAGGCTCTTCTACAGAACTTCCGGAGATAACTAAATCACTCGCATAAATCTCACCATCAACAAGGAAGGTAACACTATAGACCTTTGACATACCGTCAATATGCCATACGCCGTCCGACTCAAGCTTTGAAACATACCAGTCTATCTCATTTAAATCAAAGCTGCTGTTACAAATCTCGTCGAGATTAAGTGCTATAGTCTCATTAATTAGCTTCTCTGTCGCGCTGTCAGCAAAAGCTTCGTTAAATTCGTTTACGGATAAAAGTCCTGCAACTGCTGCAAAATACTTATTATTTGCGTTAACAAGTCCTGTGATATCAAGTTCATAACCCTTCACCGTAGAAACCATGGTGTAAAGAGCATCCGGCTTTGAATCAGGATTATTAACAACTGACTCATCTATGAAGCCTTCTAATTCTTCATCATTGAGCTTAAACATTCCTACCTTAATACTATAGGTAGGCTCAGAATATACAGCGGTATATTCCGTATGCTCCGTATATACGTTCTTAGCGGGAGCAAGTAACTCTTCAACAGTATATGTCGTACCATTATTCGCCCAGCCGACGAAGGTCTCAAAGCTTGTAATTCCGCTTGCCTTATCAGTATTTTTAACATCTTCAAGTTCAAGACCGCTGTCACTGCTTACACCGCATCCGTACATAACGGTCTTTTCATCATTACCGAACTTTACCTTAACTTCACCGATTGCCTTGTACGCAACATCTGTACTGCCGCAAAGCCAGTTTGTTACATCCGTATTAGCTGCATCCTGCCATCTAAGGAACTCAACCTCGAAACCGCTCTTCCATTCCTCGGGAGGAACAATAGGATCACCCTCAAATAAATATGCCTTATCAATTTCGACTCCTGCATAATCTGCGAATGTAATGCATTTTGCTGTCTCAGAGGTAACGTCCAGCTTATAAACCAGATCAGCCATAATTTTATCAGGCTCAACATCGCCATCATAGCTTATGCCGCTAACTGTTTTCTTAAACTTATTTGCATCTGTACCCTCATAATAAGGTACACTTTCCACATTTTCTTTAGCCCAGTTCTCAACGTTGCTCCTGACAGAAGCAGTATAACTGCCCTTTTCTGCATATTCAGCATAAATGCAGGTTCCTTTTTCATCAAGTAATTTAACAACGTAATAATCCGGATAGTTAGCAGTTACTGTTACGTGGCTGTAAAGAGGTCCGCTGATTTCAGGCCATGTTCCGTCAACAGTATAGCTAATAGCAGAACCCGAAACGCAGTCAGTACTGATATCATAGCTTGCTTCCGGTAATTTAACACAACTGCCTTCACTACCGCGAAGTACAGTTACCGTCGCTGTCTGCTCACCATAATTATCCTTGTAATTTCCTGTAACGGTTACACTGTAATTTGCATAATAGGTCTTATTTTCATTAACAACTGTACCGCAAAGGCCTGCATCACTAATTACTGCATCTTCTACATCTTCTAATGTCGTAATGGCACTGTTCGCTGACCAGCCAAGGAATTCTGCACCTCTTGCAAGACCTTCCTTAACCTTACTTAACTCAGCGTCGGTTATTTTCTGACCCTTTACTACGGCAATAGTTTTTGAAACTTCTTCACCGTCTTTATTAGTATCAAGAACAAACTTAACCTCGCAGAACTCAGACTTTCCGTCAATATGCCAGCCCTCGTCATGAAGCTTTGATATATACCAGTCGATACCGCCATCTGCTACACCAGGCTTGTCATTAAGCCCTAAAGCTATAATCATTTCCTCAACATTATCAAATTCTTTACTGCCTGTATTATTCAATTCATTTACAAAGAAATCTGCTGCTTCGTAGCCATTTTTTACATACTCCGTTATATCTACCGTTGTCATATCAACTATTGTAGTATAATCATTTGTGTTGTTATGCTGAACATTCTCAAAGGTAGACTTGTCGCCACCGTTCTCAAAGAATCTCTTATAGCTGTCGTCCTTGAGTCTGAACATACCAACATGCATTTCATACTTCTTTGTCTCGGTATAAATTGTATCTTCGTTATACTTTGTATCTTTATCAAATGCCTTATCCCAGCTGCTCGAAATCGTAATTCCCGACTTTGTTTCGCTTACCAGTTCCGGAACCGGCTGAGTCGTAGGATTAAGAGCCTTGCCCTTAACTACCTCATAGGTAACATCCTTACTGTCATCCGCACAGTTAAAGGTAACTTTTACAAACTGCTGTTCCTTTGACAGACTTAAATTATAGTTCTGATTGTCATGGCCGTTCTTGTTTCCGACAACCTCTTCTCCGCATTCAAATACATTATTGAACAAGAGATATTCCTTTGCTACGTATCCCTTACACTCTATTTTGAGACTCTTAAGAGAAATCTTCCTCCATCCCCCAAGAGCACCCCGCACCGAAATCTCCTTCGGAATTTCATACTTACCATTGTTGCCCCTGCCAATTTCCTGAGATCCTTCAAGCAAGACATCACCAAAAGGGAAATAACTAATCCAATCCCCATAATAGGCAGTAACCTTTATCTTACTCACATCACTGTCATCTACTCCCTGAATAGAAACTTTGTAGTAGTCATTGTCGTTGCTTTTTGCGCTTGCTCCCACTGCGTTCATGTTGCCAATCATAAGTGCTGCAACAAGTATAAGGCTTAACACCTTAGCTAATTTACGTTTTAATCCCTTCATAACGCTTCTCCTTTATAATCTGTTCTGTCGGTTTCCAAACAATACTTTACATTATTATGGATACATTTAAGATACATTTTCTTCCTGACACGCAAAAAAAGTATGCAAATCAAATCTTTTTGCATACTTTTTGTATCTTTTTTCTAATTTCTTCCCGTCCGGGTAAATTTCAAATTTCCGATTCAGCGGCTTCAGATGCGCCTTTTGCAGCTTCTTCGCCGATGCAGTTTTCTATCAGGCTCCAGATTTCCTCACGTCCCTGCTTGGTTTCCGCAGAGAACGGAATTATTATCGTATCCTTATCCGCCTTAAGGGTGGTACGGATAAGCTTTACCTGCTTATCCTTCTGGCTGCGGTTTATCTTGTCAAGCTTTGTGGCAATAACCACGGGGCGGTATCCGTTTGCGACAATCCAGTCGTACATCTCGCGGTCATTCGCACCGGGCTCATGCCTGATATCAACAAGCAGAAATACAAGCTTCAGTACCTCAGAGCGATGAAGGTAGTTTTCAATCATCCTTCCCCACTTTTCCTTAACCGCCACCGATACCTTCGCGTAGCCGTACCCGGGAAGGTCAACATAATAGAGCTCATCATTAATATTATAGTAATTAATTGTCTGTGTTTTTCCGGGCTGTGACGATGTTCGTGCATATGATTTACGGTTCATCAGCGCATTAATAAGTGATGATTTTCCGACATTTGATTTTCCGGCAAAGGCAAACTCCGGATGTATATTTTCCGGAAGCTTACTTGTAATGCCGCATACCGTCTCAAGTTCAACCTTCTTTATTATCATAGCTACCTCTTTCCTAAATTACCGTACCTATATAAGCTCCAAGCCTCACTCATCCGCTTTTTACAGCAACGCAAGCTTCAGCACCTCGTCCATAGACGTCGCAAATTCGATTTCCATTCCTCCGGTTATCTCCTCGCTGAGCTCATCTATATCCGGTCTGTTATCAGCCGGAACTATGACAAGCTTTATTCCCGCCATTTTGGCTGCCAGAAGCTTTTCCTTAAGCCCTCCGACAGGGAGCACCCTTCCGCGCAGTGTAATTTCACCGCTCATTGCAACATCGGGGCGCACATATCTGCCCGTAACTGCCGATATCATAGCCGTTGCCATCGTTATACCCGCGGAAGGACCGTCCTTCGGAACCGCTCCCTCAGGGATATGAATGTGAATATCATGCGTTTCAAAATACCGCTCATCAACTCCGAGCTTACCTGAAATCGAGCGTATATAGCTTATACCCGCTTTTGCCGATTCCTTCATAACCTCTCCGAGCTGTCCCGTAAGCTCAAACTGACCCTTTCCGGGCATGGTATTAACCTCTATCGACAGGGTATCCCCGCCGACGCTTGTCCAGGCAAGACCGTGGACAATTCCGATTTCGGGCTTTTTGCCTGCTTTATCCTTATGATACTTTTCCTTGCCAAGATACGTGGTGAGATTCTTTTCAGTCACCTTAATCTTCTTATCGGTTCCGTTTTCAATCAGCTCACATGCAGCCTTTCTGCATATTTCTCCGAGCCTTCTTTCAAGTCCGCGTACTCCGGCCTCTCTTGTATACGCACCTATTATCTTCGAAAGCGCCTTCTGTGTAAAGGAAAGCTGCGAGGACTTTAAGCCGTTCTTATCAAGCTGCTTTGCCACAAGATGCTCCTTTGCAATATGAAGCTTCTCGTTCTCGGTATAGCCGCTTACCTCGATAAGCTCCATTCGATCAAGCAGCGGTCCGGGTATGGTCTGAGTCGAGTTCGCGGTCGCTATGAAAAACACCTCACTAAGGTCAACGGGGAGCTCGACATAATGGTCAACAAATCTTGAATTCTGTTCGGAGTCAAGAACCTCCAGCAGTGCCGAGGCGGTATCTCCCTTATAATCACTGCTGATTTTATCTATCTCATCAAGCAGCATCAGAGGGTTCTTAACCTGTGCCCCCTTAAGCCCGCTGATAATCCGTCCGGGCATTGCCCCGATATAGGTTCTGCGATGGCCTCTGATTTCCGCCTCATCACGTACTCCGCCGAGACATATGCGTACATACTTTTTATTAAGGGCCTCCGCAACCGAACGCGCAATTGATGTTTTTCCCGTTCCGGGAGGTCCTACAAGGCATATTATCGGGCTATCACCTTTTTTTGTCAGACTTCTTACTGCCAGGAATTCGAGCATTCTTTCCTTAACCTTCTCAAGACCGTAATGGTCGCGGTTAAGCACCCGCTTCGCATTCTTTATATCAAGCACTTCTTCCGTTCTCTTCTCCCACGGTAATGCAAGAAGCTCTTCGATATATCCGCGGCAAACGGCACTTTCGGAGGAGCTCGGCGACATGCTTTCAAGGCGGCTTATCTCCTTAATAAGCTTTTCCTTTACATTCTCGGGAGCCTCAAGTGCAGCCGTCTCTCTCCTGTAGCGCTCGGTTTCGGACTCGCTGTCGGTTTCACCTAATTCTTTTCTTATTATATTCATCTGCTCACGCAGAACATATTCACGCTGATTTTTGTCGACCTTCTCGCGTACCTTTTCCGAAAGTCCCTGCTTTATACGCAGTACCTCAATCTCCATGGCAAGAGCTCCCGCCGCCACGTCACAACGCTGTATTATGTCCTCAGCCTCCAGAATACGCTGCCTGCTGAGTACCGGCATTGCTACATGCACTGCTATCTGCTCAACCATTTTATCAACATTATCCGTAAGCTGTATCTGCTTAAACAGCAGCTTATTTATCTGCGGATTAACCGCAACATAATCATCAATAAGCTCACGCATCCTCCGAAGCTGCGCCTCGGCATATGCCGGAGTAAGCTCTGTTTCCGGCTCGATACAATACTCTATTTCTCCGACAAGGCACTCCTCACTATCAACAATTTTGAGCAGCTTTGCCTTGCTTTCACCGCTTGCCAGAATCCTGATAGCGTTTCCGGGCACCTTCATGGTCTGCTTGACATAGGCTACCGTTCCCATTCCGTAAAGACCGTCAATATCAGGATACTCCTCCTCCTGCCTGCGCTGTGAAACAAGCAGAACACGGCAGTCATCCTTCATTGCCTGCTCAACGGCAGCAATTCCGCCCCGTCTCGCAATATCAAAATTCATCAGCATTCCCGGAAGTACCGTAACATTCTTAAGCGGTACAACAGGTATCGTTCTTCTGTTTTCTTCCATAATAATCCCCATTTCTGAGCGACTTATCGCGAAGAATATAGCAATGGCTATTTGTTTTCGCTCAGGAACAAGATAGCCAAACTAACCGATAGTTAGTTGTGAAAAATCATAGTATATGATTTTTCACACTAATCCCCATTTCTGAACGACCCGTCGCGAGGAATATCACCCTCTCCTTGGCATTGCAAGGTCATTCCCGTAAAATAAACGGCCCCCGTCATAAGACAGAGGCCATGTTCTAAGCTATTTCATTGGTGCTTTTCTTTGTTCCCCTCGTTCTTCCGGGTTTTCTCTGTTTATTGCCCTCGAGCAGCACCAGCTCGGGTTTACCTGTTCCGTTAGCAGCCTCTTCATTGATAATGCACTTTGCTACTGCGGTATTGGTAGGTATCTCAAACATTGAATCCATCATTATGGACTCCATGATTGAACGAAGTCCTCTTGCACCGGTTTTTCTCTCAAATGAACGCTTTGCAATCGCCATCAGAGCCTCCGGCGTAAATTCAAGCTCAACACCGTCAAGCTCAAAGAGCTTACGATACTGCTTCGAAATCGCATTCTTCGGCTTTGTAAGAATATCCACAAGTGCTTTTTCATCAAGCATATCAAGAGCAACCGTAACCGGTACTCTGCCGATAAACTCGGGAATCATTCCGAACTTAATCAAATCCTGCGGAAGGACCTGACGGAACATATCACCGATATCGCGCTTCTGTCCGTCAGCTATCTCGGCATTAAAGCCCATGGACTTTCTTCCGATTCTCGCTTCTATTATTTTCTCAAGGCCGTCAAACGCACCGCCACAGATAAATAATATGTTTGTCGTATCAATCTGAATGAACTCCTGATGAGGATGCTTCCTGCCTCCCTGCGGAGGTACCGACGCAACGGTTCCCTCAAGAATCTTTAAGAGCGCCTGCTGTACGCCTTCACCCGAAACATCTCGTGTAATTGAAGTATTCTCAGACTTTCTTGTTATCTTGTCAATCTCATCAATATAGATTATACCGCACTGTGCACGCTCTATATCGTAGTCGGCTGCCTGAATTATCTTGAGAAGTATGTTTTCAACATCCTCACCGACATATCCGGCTTCCGTAAGTGCAGTCGCATCAGCTATCGCAAAGGGCACATTAAGAATCTTTGCAAGCGTCTGCGCAACATAGGTCTTTCCCGAACCGGTAGGACCAAGCATCAGAATATTACTCTTCTGAAGCTCTACATCCAAATCCTTTTCTGCAAGGACTCTTTTGTAGTGATTGTATACGGATACAGAAAGTACCTTTTTGGCATCCTCCTGACCTATTACATACTGGTCAAGAAATTCCTTTATCTCTGCGGGCTTTAAGAGGTTGATGCTGGACGAATTTTCAAGTGCCGCACCCTCCTCGTAGAACTCCTCTTCTACAATCTCAGCGCACAGCTCAACACACTCGTCACAAATGTATACATCTCCCGGCCCGGCAATAAGCTTTCTTACCTGTTCCTGAGCTTTTCCGCAGAACGAACAACGTACCGGCGGTCTTCTGTCATCATTTCTATTTGCCAACTTTAGTCCTCCTGACTGATAAGTGTGCGAAACTATCTGTGCTCAATAACACGGTCGATGATTCCGTATGCACATGCCTCTTCAGCTGACATAAAGTAATCACGCTCTGTATCCTGCGCTATAATCTCAACAGGCTTACCTGTATTTGCTGCAAGCATTTCATTAAGCTTCTTTTTGGTCTTAAGGATGTTCTCTGCAACTATCTGAATTTCGGTTGCCTGACCCTTTGCACCGCCTGAGGGCTGGTGAATCATAATCTCTGCATTGGGAAGAGCCATTCTCTTGCCCTTTGCTCCGCCTGCAAGAAGGAATGCTCCCATACTTGCCGCAAGACCTACACAGATTGTTGAAACATCACATTTGATATACTGCATGGTATCATAGATAGCCATACCTGCCGTAACCGAACCGCCCGGGCTGTTGATATAGAAGTTGATATCCTTGTTCGGGTCCTCCGACTCAAGGAATAACAGCTGTGCAACAACAAGGCTTGCCGTTACATCATTTACTTCATCGGAAAGGAAAATAATCCTGTCCTTTAAAAGTCTTGAAAAAATGTCATATGAGCGCTCGCCTCTGCTGGTCTGCTCAATAACATAAGGTATTGTACTGCCAATACTATTCATAATTCCTCCTGTTCCCCGAGTTATTTCTCGATGGCTGCGTCACTTACGAGGTCGATAGCCTTCTGAACCGCAAGATCGGTCTTAATGTTTTCCTTCTCCTTATCACCGATGAGCTCCTTAAGCTTATCCTTCTCCATCTGGTATCTTGCTGCCATATCCTCGAATTCCTTCTCGAGCTCTTCATCCGTAACTTCGATGTTCTCAGCCTTTGCAACTGCTTCAAGCACAAGTCTGTACTTAATTCTCTTAACAGCCTGAGGCTCAACCTGCTCCATAAGCTTCTCTGCATTAAGACCCGTAAACTGGAAGTACTGCTCAATGCTGAGACCCTGTGCCTGCATTCTCTGTGCAAAGTCCTCTGCCATCTGGCGCTTCTGTAAATCAATCATTCCTGCAGGGATATCCATCTCGGCTCCCTCAATGATCTTATCGATAACTGCATTTTCCTTAGCAAGCTTTGCTTCTTTTTCTTTGTTTTCTGTAAGCTTTGCCTTAATGTCAGCCTTGTATTCATCAAGTGTATCGAATTCTGATACATCCTGTGCAAAATCATCATCTGCCTCAGGAAGCTCCTTCTTCTTGATTTCCTTGATTGTAACCTTGAAGAGTGCCTTCTTACCCTTAAGCTCTTCTGCATGATATTCCTCGGGGAACGTTACGTTAACCTCAACCTCATCACCGATATTGCTGCCGATAAGCTGCTCCTCAAAGGTATCAATAAAGGAATGTGAGCCGATGGTTAAATCGTGGTCGGTTCCCTTTCCGCCTGCAAATGCAACGCCGTCAACAAAGCCCTCGTAATCAATCTTTGCGATATCACCGTCTGCAACAGGTCTGTCCTCAACGGTAACAATTCTTGAATTCTGCTCTCTTGTTCTGTCGATTTCGGCATTAACCTCCTCGTCAGTAACCTCAACCTCAAGCTTGTCAACCTCAATGCCCTTGTACTGTCCGAGCTTAACCTCAGGCTTTACTGCTACTTCTGCGGTAAAGATGAATTCCTTACCCTTTTCAATCTGAATAACATCGATTTCGGGACGTGATACGATTTCAAGTCCGCATTCCTCAGCTGCCTTTTCATAAGCTGCGGGAATCAGCTCATTTGCAGCATCCTCGTAAAAGATACCTGCTCCGTATACCTTCTCGATGAAAGCACGGGGAGCCTTACCCTTGCGGAAGCCCTGAATCTGAATCTTATTTCTGTTCTTCTTGTACGCATTCTCAAGAGCCTTCTCAAGCTCATCAGCGCCCACCTCTATAGTAAGCTTGTACATGTTCTTTCCTAAATCTTCTGTTTTGAAACTCATGTTTATCCTCCTTCGGTTCTCTGTTTTTCACCCATATACGTGGATACAAAACTCCACAATCCAGATGATTATAGCATATATATCAAGAAAAATCCACTATTATTTTTAACCGTATTAACAAAGCAACCCCTGCCGCCCGGCAGGGGAATAAGCTATTTTACTATATGACCTTTTTTGTCCAGCACTTCAATAATTCGGTCAACCGACCGCTCGCAAAGCTCTGTCGTCCCCGCCTCTGCCATAACACGTATAACCGGCTCGGTTCCGCTCTCCCTCACAAGAAGTCTGCCGTCATTGCCAAGCTCTGCAGTCACCGCCTCAATTGCAGCCTCTACATCTGCATCGCCTCTTGCCTCAGCCTTGCTCTTAACCCTGACATTCTTAAGTACCTGAGGATACTTTTTGAATTCCTTAAGAAGCTCCGAGAGCTTCATTTTCTTTTCGAGAATAACCTCCATAATCTTAAGACTTGTGAGAACTCCGTCACCCGTAACCGCGTGCTTGCTGAAAATGATATGACCGGAATTCTCGCCGCCCAGACAATGTCCGTTCTTTGTCATGTTCTCTGATACGTATTTATCGCCTACGGCTGTTTTTTCAAAGGCAATTCCGAGATTTTCAAATGCCTTGTACAGTCCCATGTTTGACATTATGGTGGTAACCACCGTATTATTGCTGAGCTCTCCGCGCTCACTCATATAGCGTCCGCACAAATAAAGAATCGCATCTCCGTCCACAAGCTCTCCCTTATCATCAACAGCAAGACACCGGTCAGCATCTCCGTCATATGCAAAGCCTACATCAAGACCGTTCTCAACCACATACTTTCTGAGTCCGTCTATATGCGTAGAGCCGCAGCCGTTATTTATATTTATTCCGTCCGGATCCGAGTTGATAACATAGGTCTTTGCCCCGAGAGTATCAAAAACTCCCTTTGCAACCGTTGTTGCGGAGCCGTTTGCAAGGTCAAGACCTACCTTCATATTTTTGAAGGAACGTGTAGCAAGAGAAATCAGGTATCCTATATATCTGTGTCTTCCGATAGAATAATCAACGGTTCTTCCGATATTCTCTCTTACGGCAAGAGGAAGCTCCTTCGTTTCCCCATCGATATAGCTCTCAATCTGCTGCTCTATATCAGCCTCAAGCTTACAGCCGTCTCCGTTAATAAGCTTGATTCCGTTATCATAAAACGGATTATGGCTGGCAGAAATCATTACGCCGCAGTCAAAGCCTTCGCTTCTGACCACATAGGAAACACTGGGTGTCGGTGTAACATGGAGAAGATATACATCCGCTCCGCTCGCCGTAAGTCCCGCCACCAGCGAATACTCAAACATATAGCTTGAGCGCCGCGTATCCTTACCTATAACAACCTTTGCCCTATGCTCTTTGCCGTAATACCATCCGATATAGCGGCCTACCTTATAAGCGTGCTCTACAGTGAGCCCGACATTCGCCTCTCCTCTGAATCCGTCTGTTCCGAAATATTTACCCATAGCTCCTCCAAGAAATTGGCATCAGTAGCATTATATGCACTCTGCCGAATTTGTATCCGCGAAGAATTATAGCACAAATGCCTTTATATGTAAATTCTTAGTTGAAGCCGTATATCTTTCTCGAAGCAAGATAGCCGGTTGTGATTACCTTCTTTCCGACACGGCTGTCAAACTGCATGCAATAGCCGAGAAAGCTTCTGTTTACCCTTTTGTACGCATCGCCGTTCTTCTCTTTAAGGTATTTCCACAGTGCTTCTCTCTTTCTCTCGTTTTCCGCACTGCCCGACCTGATAAGAAATACCGTGCTTACCGTCATCATCATTATCAGATAATGCACAAGATAATCCTTTAGATTCTTCGGGATATCTGCCGAAAGATTACAGTGGTCAATTATTATCCTGTTTACCAGAAGCTGCTGATCGATTCGCCTTATCATATTTTCCTCATTAACGGACTGATCGGCTCTTCCTATAAAGTAGTGATACAAATCCGTATTAAGGTAGTACATTTTCTTCACATACGGCAGCGGAATGTATACGAATAAATTGTCAACATAGAAGGTGTGCTTCGGAAGCGTAAGTCCGCACGCCCTGAGCAGCGCAGTTCTGTATACAACCGAATGCATCAGTATGTTCTGGCTGTAGTGAAGATGGCGGATATCATTCCAGGTAAAGGGAACGTCCTTAGGGAAGGCATTTCCGTAGCCCATACTCTTACTCTTATGCTCATATACGCGTTCATATACATAATTGGCAAGAAACATATCAATCATATTTCCGGTCTTTACACAGCGTTCAAGCTGCTGCAAAAGCTTTCTGAGCCCCCGCTCATCAAGCCAGTCATCACTGTCCAGAACCTTGTAGTACAGTCCCGTGGCATGGTGAAGACCGCACATCACGGCATCTCCGTGTCCGCCGTTTTCCTTATGTACCGCCTTAATCGTATCCGGGTACAATGCCGCATATCTGTCGGCAATTTCCGCGGTCGCATCAGAGGAGCCGTCATCTACGATAATTATCTCTATTCTCTCTGCATCTGCCATGCAGGACTTAATTGCTTTTTCCATATACGCTGCCGAATTGTAGCAGGGTATTGCGATAGTTAACAGTTTTGTTTTCATTTACTCCAATAATCCTCCATTTATAACCCTGTTTATCTTAAATAGTAAACCTTTCTGCGCCTGCGCTGCTTTTCATTCTGAAACAACGCGATAATTCTCGGTGCTGCCTGCCAGGTAAGCTCGGCAAGGATAACTCCCGAAAATACATCTGCCCATACATGCTGTCTGATAAGCACCGTTGATGCACATACAAGCAATGCCATAGCAAAGGAAAATACCTTGTAGCGCTTATCCACCTTTGTACAGGCTCTCACACCCGCAAAGCACATCCAGCTTTCAAGGCAGTGTATCGAGGGGAACAGATTATCTGCTTTGTCAAGCCCGTATATTACATTAAGTCCCCAGTTCCAAAGACCGTCGCTTTCAACAACGGGACGCACATTCGTAGTCGGAACAATAAGGAATATAACTCCGCAAAGCACCTTCGCAATCAAATCGGCACACACCATACGATAGCAGTTTTCCCTGCTCTGGCGTGCAGCAATAATGTAATTCGCCGCCCAGAACGGAAACGCAAGCACGTATATTAATACAAATTCTGTTACAAGCGGTGTTGCCCTGTCAAGAGCTCCCGTCATATCAAGCATGACCCTGTCCTCGTTAAGCCATCTTGCACCGTTGTAAACAAGCATATTAACGGCAAAGGTCATTATAATAGGTAATAACGCATACTGAGGTACAATGCTGTACACAAATTTCATCAGTCTGCTGTTATTAAAATTGTCCATCAATTTCTTCATATAATCTCCATTCCTTTTTACTCTTACAAATTTACTGCTCTTTTTCAGCCTTATTCATACATATATTAACCTTGAACAAATCTCCGTCTATATCAATGCCGAACGTTCCGCCCTGAAGCTCGGTAAGGCTTTGGGCAATCGAAAGTCCGAGTCCGCTGCCCTCTGTTGTTCTTGCACTGTCACCGCGCACAAAGCGCTGCATTAATTCATCGGGTGATATACTGAGTGAATCCTTTGATATGTTTTTGAGACATATTGTGTATGTTGTCTCGTCCTCTGTTATGTTTATATATACTCTGGTAAATGCCTGCGAATACTTGCATATATTCCCGAGCGCATTATCAAATACCCTCCACAAAAGCTTACCGTCCGCCATTATCACGGCTTCATCGGGAACCGAAATAACAGGGGTCAGATTGGCATCCGCAATCCTCTCGGAGTACTCCGCCACCGACTGCGATAAAAGCTCAACAGCATTTACGGGCATAAGCGCTACGGAAACATTTCCGGTCGATGCCTTTGACGCCTCAACCAAATCATTTATCAGCTTTTTCAGCTTATTTGACTGTCTGTCGAGCACCTCTATATACTCTGCAGCCTTCTCGTTATCGATATTCTCCTTCTTCAGCAAATCAACATAGCTTACAATCGAGGTCAGAGGTGTTTTTATATCGTGAGAAACATTAGTAATGAGCTCTGCCTTCATTCTCTCGCTCTTCATCCGTTCTTCAACCGCTATCAGAAGGGATTCATTAATTCCGTTAAGATGCTCTGCCAGCTTCCGTACATCGGAGCTTATTCCGCTTACGGGAATTTTTCCGGTAAAATCTCCCTTTGCCATACGCTCGCCGCCGACCCTGACGGTGTTAAACTGAAGAACAATTCCGCATACAAACACGGACACGGCAATGTACAGGAGGAAGCCCACGAACAGGGTCAGTCCTGCTCCGTCGCCATAAATATACGGCAGCACAAGAATCACGGCTGCTATTCCAAGTCCAAGCAGCAGTATAATTACCTTCCACATCATATGGATGTTCTTAACAGTCTCTAATATTATATTTCCAAGCCGCTTAAGTCCCAGCCATAATAATCTCAGAACTCTGTAGCTTATGCAGGAGCTTAACAGCTCCTTCCTTTTTACTCTTATCGCCGTACTTGTCACTAAATATATAGTGAGCAGACTGAGAAGGAGCGTAGCCACGTACGCAGTCATCAGACAACCGAATATGGACAGCGTATCCTGTATTATCTCAACCATCCCCGCGCATACAGCCATTCCGCCGATTATTACGGCTGCAAGTGCGATATCATACGGAATAATATCTACCAGCCTTTTATGTACTTCGGTATTCTTAGAATTCCTTCCGGCACCGCAGCACAAAAAAACGGTAAGCAGCAGACATATTATCGCAGTGATAATAGTGATTACAATAACATGATAGCGTCCCGAGTACAGTGTCATATATACTCTGTAAAGAGAATAGTAATCATCTCTTGCCTCAAGAGCATCATCTATATATGCATTTATTGAATAGGTCTTTCCCGTAAAATTATTATTCGAGTAAAATTCCGAATCCGCTTTTCTGATTGTATAGCCTATTACAAGGTACTCGTCAGACGTAACCCCACCGCAGTTACTGAGAATCACGTTCCCGTCGGAATCCAAGAAATTGAACCTCAGATTACTGTTTTCCTTACTGAATTTCTCACTGTAGCGGTCCAGATAATACTGTCTGTTAAGAACATCCTCATCCTCTACAAACCAGTTAAGATATGAAACAAGCTCCTCGTATACATATCTGTTTGTTATTCTTTTACTGAGATGGGTATCCATAAACTCCGTGGGTACATTTTCATAAAAGTCCATCTCATATGCAAAAAGGGTTCCGATTGTTCCGGTTACCATGAACATTACCATAATAATAAGTACTATTCCCGCCGTCAGCTTAACTCCGAATTTATAAGATTTTTTCACACATGCCTCCGTTCCCGGTCCTTACGGCTCCAGCTTATATCCCTGCCCCCATACAACCTTTATGTATCTGGGCTCCGCAGGATTAATCTCTATCTTCTCACGCAGGTGGCGTATATGCACCGCCACCGTCGGCTCTGCGCCCTGTGCATTATCCTTCCATATTCTGGTATAAAGCTCCTTTGAAGAAAACACCTTTCCGGGATTCTCCATAAATATCTTAAGCAATGCATATTCGGTCGGAGTAAGATTAGCAGCCTCACCGTCAACCTTTACCGTCTTTGCGGTATCATCAAGCTCAATTCCGCCTATGTTCAGATGATTATCGGATTTCCCCGCTCCGCCGAGACTCATGTATCTTCTCAGCTGTGCTTTTACGCGGGCCAGCATTTCAATAGGATTAAAGGGCTTTGTTATGTAATCATCGGCGCCGATGTTAAGTCCCAGTACCTTATCGGTATCCTCGCTCTTTGCCGTCAGCAGAATGACAGGTATGTTGCTCTCCTCACGAAGCTTCACGGTTGCCGAAATCCCATCCATATTCGGCATCATTATATCCATAAGCACAAGATGAATTTCCGTCGAAGCTACAATATCCAGTGCCTGCTTCCCATCCGTTGCGGTTATCGTATTGTACCCCTCCGCATTAAGATAAATTCTCAGTGCAGACAAAATATCCTTATCATCATCACAAATCAGTATATTGTACATTTCCTATTCCTTTCTGCCGTCGCAGTAAACACGTGTCACGCTACCTGACTTATTCTACAGATAAATAAATAAAAATAAAAGTAGGTAAATCTTTAAGATTGTCTTAAAATTTTGTCACTATTGGGCAAAAAACGGGGCGTCATCGTAAAAATGACACCCCGCCTTTACTGATACAGGCTTATTAATTTGAAGACTTACCTGACATAGCCTCCTCCTGGCGCTTGATCATCTGTCTTACCATCTCGCCGCCTACGGAGCCATTCTGAGCACTTGTAAGGTTTCCGTTATAGCCGTTTGTTAAAGGCACACCAAGCTCTGATGCAACCTCCATCTTAAAACGATCCATAGCTTCTCTTGCCTCGGGAACTTCCATTCTTCCTGAACCACTCTTTGTATTTGACATGACTGTCACCTCCATAAATAATTTGTTTCCATTCTCATAATCTATATTCATTTGATAAGCGCGACGCTGTGTTCATCACTTATCTGCTATTATTGTAACCGCGAAAGTTAATAATATAAGTGGAAATTACTGTATTGAAAACAACAAAAAAAACAGTTAGAATAAATAATAAACTTTGTAAGGTAAAAGGAGATTCATCTAAATGAAAAAGACAAATTATTTATTACTGCCGGCTATACTGATTCTTTTTATTGTCGGCTTAGCAGGCTGCGCATCCGGCTTTAAAACCCACAGCCCGAATGTCAGCACGCCTACACAGCCTGCCACTCCGATTCCTTCGCCAACCCCAACTTTGCAGCCCACGGCAACGCCTGCTCCTACGGCGACACCTGTCCCTACGGCAACTCCCGTACCGACAGCGACTCCCACTCCGCTTCCGGCAATGCTGGCAGCCTGTGAGGAAACGAACGAACCGGGACTTTACCGCTTAAACGACACCTGGCGCGACCTTTACGGCACGAACTATTCTCTATGTGTCGGCGATACTCTTGTCACTGTCCAGAGCACCTGGGATACAAGCGGAGTTGTAATCAATGCCTATAATACAATAACCGGCGATACGGCTCTTTGCCACCACGATTACGACGGCAGCGATTCCTTCTTTGCCGATGTAATAAACGATGAGCTGTTCTACATCCACTGTGCTTCTGATTCGACCACTTACGTTTATAATAAATCGCTTGAGATGGTTACAGCCTTCGGACTTCCCGATAAGGCATTTGACCCGGGAATTATTTCGCAAGACGGACAGAATCTTCTGTACCTCGGATATGACCAGGTATTTTATAAATACAATTTCATGACCGGTTTACTCGAAGAATTTCCCGTTAATCTATCCATTGAAAATATAGGCTCCTATTATTACGCAGCAGACGAAAGCCTGCTTACCCTGCATGATTATACCTTCCCCGACCATGCACCGGACGGTGAAACCATACTGTACAGTATTAAGGAGGAGCGGGAAATCGCGCGTCTTAACAATATCGGCACCTTTGAATTCAGTCCCGACATGAAGCGTGTGTTGTACTGTAAGACAGATCCCGTTACCTCAATGACCGTTTATGATACAGCTACCGGAGTAACCGGCGCGGCAATTGAGCTTACCACCGTAAGCGAATCCTTCTCATATGAAATCGACTGGGAGGATAACTGTCTGGTTACATACTTCACGCATTTTATCGACGACTACTACGTAGACGAAATGAGATGCTATTCACTCGAAACCGGAAAGCTGATTTCAAACTGCGCACTCCCGACAAACGCAACCTCGTATTATGCCGTCCCCGCACTGTTCCCCGATGACAACATTTTTATTATGCCTGTTGCCGATGATGAATACTCATTAGGGCTTTACGCATGGAAATATGCGGATGACGATATTTCCGAGCATCCGCGGGTATTCAAAAAATTCGGAACCTTCTCGGATGATATTTATGAGCAGGCTGCACGCATTGAGGACAAATACGGTCTGTTCCTGTATCTCGGAACCGACGTTCTGATAAGCGATTTTGATTTTGAATTATCCGTATGCACCGACGAGGAAAAGGTCAGACAGACTCTCGACATTCTCGAGACCACTCTGGCAACCTATCCCGAAGACTTTTTTGACCAGCTGAAAAGCAATTCCATCAGAACTCTCGGCATATATCTTTGCGACGGGTTCATACAGATTCACGACTATACAATTTCCAATGCCAGCGCTCTTGCATGCACCTTCGGCTACGAGCGCGCCCTTGCACTTGACGTAAATTATGCCTTTGATATGGAAGCAAACATCTATCACGAAATTTCGCATTGGATTGACAGAAAGATTGAGGATGTAGCAACCTTTGGGCACTGCCGCGATTTCAGCAGCAACTGGGATGCACTTAATCCCGAGGATTTCAGCTATCATTACAGCTATGTTTCGGGAACAACACGTTATGAATATATTCACGACTATGAGAATCCCGGGGCAGCATATTTCATCGATTATTATTCACAAACCTATCCCACTGAGGATCGTGCGAGAATTTTTGAAAACATAATGTGCTCCGATGAATACTCAGGCTACTTCAAAAGCCCCAGGCTTTTAGCAAAGGCTGAGCTGTATTTTAAAACCATCCGCGAAGCCTTTGATACGGAAAGCTGGCCCGAGGAAACCGCATGGGAAGCAAGACTTCGTTACTGGAAGGAATTATATAAAATAGCGGAATAATCGAATAATTCACCAATACAAAACATAGGATAACCTATATGCCTAAGGTTATCCTATGTCTTTTTTTATTGATGCAATTAAATCCGCCAATTCTTTTTTATGGGCATGGATTATGCCCGTGCTTCTGCTCGGAACCCATCTTCTCTATACCCTTCGCCTGAAATTTATTCAGCGCGATATATTTAAGGCTGTAAAGCTTTCCTTTTGTGATGCCGGCAGCTCCTCCGGAACTGCTGCCACTCACTTTTCCGCACTCGCAACAACACTTGCGGCAACACTCGGAACCGGCAATATAATCGGAATCTCCGCTGCCATTGCCTCAGGCGGTCCGGGAGCCGTATTCTGGTGCTGGCTGACCGGAATATTCGGCATGGCAACCACCTACGGCGAATGCTATCTCGGTATAAAATATCAGACAAAAAGACCCGACGGCAGCTTCACCGGCGGGCCCATGTATGTTCTGCGTGACCGGCTTGGCTCACGTTTCCTTGCAGTAATATATGCTGCCGCACTTTTATTTGCAAGCTGCGGAATGGGCTGCGCCACACAGTCGCGTGCCGTAACAAACGCGCTTAAAACCCAGTTCGGACTCTCTCCCGTTCTCTCGGGAATGATACTTGCAGTATTAATCGGACTTGTTATTATCGGCGGAATAAAAAGCATAAACAAAATCTGTACCCGGCTGGTGCCTGCAATGGCGGTGCTCTATATCGGCTCCTGCATCATACTTCTGCTGATATGTCACGCTTATGTTCTCCCTGCAGTAAAAACCATTCTTATTTCTGCCTTTTATCCGAACGCCATTGCCGGCGGACTAATCGGAGGCACACTGAAAACCGCGGTCCGCTATGGTGTCTCACGCGGTCTTTTTACGAACGAGGCCGGAATAGG
>JAZNKQ010000010.1:0-16644 GCA_045578645.1 Lachnospiraceae bacterium | reverse complement strand
AGATTACTACACCGAAAGGTGTGTTACTTGTTAAGTTGATTGAACCGCCGTGTACCGAACGGTACGCACGGTGGTGTGAGAGGTCGGGAAATTTAGTTAAATTTCCCTCCTACTCGATTAGGAAAGGTCTTGCTTATAAAGTAAAAAGCTCCGTGAGGATGCGCACTCGCGCGTTTGGAAAAATGTCGCTTTTGCGACCGCGCTCAGCGCGAGAGTTCGCCAGAGAACTCTTTGTTCCGGTAAATTGTTGGAACCGGATTATATAGGACGTCGTCTATTATGCAGAGAGAGCAGTACGGCGCTTTACTTTGCAGTATCTGCAGAGTATAATGTTTGTGGCTTGAAGCTTAAGCTAAAATGGTGAAGCGGGGGAGTAAATTATGACTGAGACAGCAAGAGTCGGTGATGTCTCTCCTGAGGAAAAGACGAAACGGTATGATATTGAACAGCTTATGCGTGAATACGGTAATGATGTTCTTCGAATCGCGCATTCATATGTTAAGGATATACATACGGCAGAGGATTTGTTTCAGGAGACCTTTATAAAGGCATACAGACATATTGAAAGTTTTCATAATGAGAGCAGTATAAAGACATGGCTGCTCAGAATAGCGATTAATACCTGTAAGGATTATCTGAAAAGTGCATACAGCAGGCATGTTGTTCCGATGATGGATTTTGCCGAGGAAGCACTTGTTTCAGAGGATGATTACGAGGAAGTTGAGCAGCAGGATACAAATGAGCAGATTAAGGAGGCAGTAATGAGCCTTCCCGAGAAATACCGCGAGGTTGTCATGTGCGTATTCTATAAGGAAATGAGCATGCAGGAGGCCGCGGGTGTTCTTGGTATACCCGAAGGAACGGTAAAGAGCAGGCTGCTGCGGGCAAAGGACAGATTACGAGTTGTGCTTCAGAACGGAGGTAAGTATGAAATTGGATGAGTATATTCCGGATATGTTTGACAAAAGAATACGAGACGGTCTTGAAGCAGCCTTTGACAGGGAGAATATATCGGTGAGCGAAGACCTTATACAGAGAACACTTAGGGCAATTGACAAAGCGGCGGCAGAGGATGCCGGTAATACCGCAGATGTATCAGGGGGGCTTGGAAAAAGCTCTAAGCAGGGAAGAAATAAAGTAATCGGAATTGTTACAACCATTGCTGCAGGCTTCATTCTTGTTTTTGTGGGAATAAGACTGGTAAATATGGGAATTGTGACAAAGGAATCAAGTGACGCGGCAGTGATGGAGAGCACAGGCAGTACAATCGCATCGAGTGCTACAAGTAGTTCGAGTGCATCCGGAAGCTTCAACGAAGGCACTGCGACCGATACGGCAGCACCGGATTCTGTATTGGATTTTGAATATGGTGCTGATATATTTGAAAGTGATAAAATTGCCGACAGTAACTGCTCCTTTGCTGAATCTGAGGTGAGTGAGGAGGCTTCTGATGCCGGAGCCGACCGCGTTGACGGGACGGATAATTCTCAAAACACTACTGCTTCGGCAGATACAGCGACTGACGCTGAGCCGGATATAATTTTAGCAACAATCAGCGATATGAATGATGTTCTTAACGGTGTGACGCCCGTTGAGCTTGATATTGAGCAGTACAGGCTCGTTGACAGCTATCTTATTGATAAGCAGCTTCCCAATACTGAATACGAGGGAGTAAAGGATCAGCCCCTGTTTGCAGCGGTATATAATGACGGCGAAATCAGTAATTATATAATTGTAATTGACTGGTATGTTTTGCGGGTTGAGTATAGTTCTGCCTCACAGTCGGGAGTATTTTGTGCGTATGCGGCAGATGATCCGCTTTTGATTGCGGAAGAGCTTAAGCTTGAAATAGGAGGTTAGTGTGAAAAAAAGAAGTATTATTATTTACACGGCAGTCTTAATTATTTGTATTACGGCTTCGTTTACTATCGGCAGACTGACTGCGTGTACGGACAAATCGGAGCCTGAGTGGACAGAGGTTTTTTATGCGCAGATTGTTGAGAAGCGGGACAGCTTTTTCCTGGTTGAGGGCTTAGATGTTAATGATATAAACGGGCGCGGAGCATATACCTTTACGGTAAACGAGAATACAAGCCTGATATGGCGGGGAACGGAAATAACAACGGATGACCTTGATGTAGGGGATAATATCGCGATAACCTACACCGGAGCGGTGCTGGAAACTTATCCTGCGGGGCTGACTCAGGTGCTGCGTGTAAAGCTTTTGGATGATGAGAAATAATTATTATTAATTAATAAGCCATGTCAGTGCTGAACCGACATGGCTTTCATTTTATCAGTATTTATTTTTCGTAGAGAGGATAGTCCTTTCCTTCACGAACAAAAAGAGGAATTACATCCATGGGTGTGCGTGCGGTTACGGACTGACCACCTTCATAAACGATACCGGTTTTTGCTTCCGTCCATTTACAGCCGGTGGGGAGATATACGGTACGCTCCTCGCATTTTGCTTCGAGTACGGGTGCAACGAGGATGTCGGGACCGAACATATACTGGTCACTTAAGTTCCAACAGGTATTGTCCTCGGGGAAGTCGTAGAACATAGGACGCATAACCGGCGCACCATGCTCGTGGGCATCACGCATACACTGTCTGATATAAGGACGGAGGCGCTCACGCATAAAGATGAAGCTCTTTAAAATCTCGTAATTTTCTTCACCGAAGCTCCATACCTCATTATCCTGACCGGAGGTAATCTGACGGACACCGTTTATAAATTCCTGTTCGCGCTCGTAGAAGGGGGAACGCTCGCCGTGAAGTCTGAATACCGGGCTGAAGGCACCCCATGCGAACCATCTTACCAATAACTCGCAGAAATCGGGATTTTTAATATCGCCGCCCAGAAAACCGCCGATATCGCTGGTCCACCAGGGGATTCCTGCGATAGACATATTAAGACCGGCCTGAAGCTGTTCACGCATTGAGCGGAAGCTTGAGTGAATATCGCCGGACCAGGTAAGAACGCCGTATTTCTGGCTGCCTGCCCATGCACAGCGGACAAGACTCATGGTTTCCTTTTCGCCTGCTTCGAGAAGCCCTTCGTAGAAGCCCTTTGCGTACATTACGGGATATATGTTGGTGCACTGAAGTGCAGGACCGGCATAGTATCTGTAGTTGTCAAAATCATAGGGACCGTATTCGGGCTCCGCCTCGTCAAGCCAGAAGAGCTTAACGCCCTTATCGTAGTAATTTTGTTTACATTTATCCCATACAAATTTTCTTGCTCCGGGATTGGTAGTGTCATAAAATACGGTATTTCCCATCCAGCTCATGTGATAGGGAAGACCGCGGTCGGCATTTACCAGATAACCGTTTTCTGCCATCTCGGAATAGTTAATGCTGTTTTCGTCTATAGTGGGCCATACCGATACGCAGGTTTCAATGCCCATGGATTTAAGCTCGGCAATCATTCCCTCAGGATCGGGCCAGTCACGCGGCTCGAAGCGGAATTCACCCTGTCTTGTCCAGTGGAAGAAATCCACTACGATTACGTCCATCGGAAGACCGCGGCGTTTATGCTCTCTTGCAACGGCAAGCAGCTCCTCCTGATTGCGGTAGCGGAGCTTACACTGCCAGAAGCCCATGCCGTATTCGGGCATCATGGGTGTACGTCCGGTTGCGTTGGTATACTGCTCCTCGATTTCAGCCGGAGTGTCACCGGCAGTAACGTAATAGTCAAGCTTCTGTGTACTCTTTGCGGACCACTCGGTTTTGTTGGTTCCGAAGGTTACGCTGCCGATTGCGGGATTGTTCCACAGAAAACCGTAGCCTCTGCTTGAGAGGAGGAACGGAACGCTTGCCTGTGAGTTGCGGTGCGCAAGCTCAAGAATCGCACCCTTTTTATTGAGATTACCCTCCTGATACTGTCCCATACCGAATATTTTCTCGTCCTCAAAGGCCTCGAAACGGGCAGCAAGACTAAAGGAATCCGTTCCCTGAATAGGCTTAAGCTCTCTGGCATCGACGCGGAGCGGAACCGCATAGCGGTCAATTCTGTTTCTGTTACGCCAGTACTCGGCAAGAAGCAGCTTGCCATGCTGGTTATAGAAGCTGAGCCAGCCCTCGTGGGAAACCTTAACGGTAAGCTTTCCGTTTACAAGTGTGGCTTCGGTGGCCTCGCGCTTATGCTTTTCGCGGTCCTCACCGTAATACCAGGGCTCTGTTATATCAATTGTATTAAAGCTTATCTGAACATCACTTTCTCCGGGATCTTCGCAAAGAGCCCAGTCATTTTCATCCATCTTCGGGAGTCCGGTCATTCTTACGCGTACTGAATTAATACCCCAGGGCTCAACCCATACCGTGCCGGCATTTTCGGTTATAACCAGTTTGTTCTTCTCCTGTCGTATCCGCATTGCTAATTACCTCCATAAAAATCATAATTGAAATGACTGTTACTCCACGATTTCCTGTCCGCAGAGAACGCCTCGTGAGCCTGTTGCAATGAAAAATCTGCCAAAGCAGCGTTTGTCGGCATCGATACTGTTAATATCACCATACATCTGGTTGTCGGCATTTATGCGCTCCCAGGTTTTGCCTTCATCAAAACTGCGGTAAAAGCCGTAAACACCGTTAAGAATGGCGGCAATATACAGAGCCTTATTTTCGTTAATGTAGCTGCCTCCCTCGCGAAGAAGACCGAGGCCGAGGCGGAAAACGCTGTCTCCCGGCCTGCTGAGCCTTGTAAAGGTTACCTCACTTGAATATTTATTGTACTCAAGCTTCCACAAGCCGTTTATTTCGAGAGCCATGTAGAATACTCCGCGCTTTCCCGATTCCGCGCGAATTTCTGTTTTGTCGGCTACATCGATAAGAGAGAAGTCTACCTTCGGGAAGGTTTCGGGAACGAGCAGCTCCCTAAAGGTTCTGCCGGCATCCTTGCTGACGTAAATCTGTGAGCTGCTTCCGAAGCCGTACATGATATGTGAGTCAATCTTGTCGGCAAATACCTTCATATATCCGGTGGTTACGGGATTGTCTGCCCTGTCGTAAACATAGGTACGTTCCCAGGTTTCGCCGCCGTCATGGCTGCAGATTACAGCCTGTGTGGGAAGGTTGATATTATCGGCAATACACCATACAAGGTTCATTCCGTTTGCGGAAACGGCAATCCATCCCGAATTGATATTGGGTGTTTCAATACGGCGGAGCAGATTGTCAATATAATCGGAAAGACCGAAGGGCATTTTTATACGTTCGAAATGCTGACCGTAATCGGTGCTTTTGATAAGACCTCCCTTTGAAAGACCGGTCCAGTTTCCTCTTGCGGTTGAATATATTATGTTCTGCTGCATGTCCGGGGAATCCGCGTTCATGCAGGTTATGTAACGGTTGTTGTTTTCATCTGCGAAGGTATTCTCGCAGGGCTCGTCAAGCTTGTTGAATACGAAGCCTCCGAGGTCTCCGACTATGTCAACAAGCTGTACGGGACCTGAAACGGGACAGTAAATATTAATATGAACCGTTTCCTCGATACCGGTACATTTGTCCTCAAAAACCGGAACATCGGCGGTAAGATTGGTTGTACGGAAAACTCCGACACCTGAGTTGAACCAGGCCTCATCGGGGTTAAACGGGTTAATCTTTATATCGCTCATCCAGTGAATAAGGGAAACGCCTCCGTTATATTCGGGCTTCATGTAGGATGTGTTAAACTTAAGCCTTCCGCCGACATCAAGGTTAAAAAGAGCAACCTTCCAGGTCTGACCGTAATCCTTCGAAAGGAAAACAAAGTCTCCGGCCTTTCGGCATATGGTAGTACATACAAGCAGTCCGGGGGCAGCCGCGCAGGCTGAAACACCTCCGAAGCCGAAGCGGTAAGGCTCACCGGACACGGCGGTGTTAAGTCCGTCTTCGTTCGGGTCCGCAAGGAAAAGTCCCGCATCGGGTGTTATATCGGTGTAGCCGGTAACACGACCGTTGTCAAATTCGTAGCGGAGGACTATTCCGCCGAGAGTATCGCCCGAGTCACAGCTGTAGCCGTTTTCTATAACATAGGAGGTAGCTCCCGTGTTTGACATGGTTATGTAAAGATATTTTCCGTCATAGGAGTAGCGGCCGCCGACATAGCCGGACATTTTTGAATCTGTAATTTCCGTGTTCTTTGGCTGCATAAGCTTCTCAAAGCTGTCACCGCGGTCATAGGAGACATAAAGACTGTGACCGCGCATTGTGTCATCTGACTTTGTTGTTACACCTGCGGTGGATACAATAACGGTATCTGAATCGGGACTTACCCATACAAAGGACATAAAGTCCTCACCGCCTGTCTCGAGCCTTGTCCATGTGGCTCCGCGGTCTGTTGATTTGAGAAGACCGCCCTTCTGACTTGCGTAGAATAAAACGTCTGAATTTTTCGGGTCAACGACAAGCCTTTGTCCGGTACCGCGACCGTTCCAGTTTCCGTGTACCATGGTCGGTATCTTTGAATAGGTAAAGGTTCTGCCGTAATCCTCTGATATACCGAGTGTGCCGAAACGGTTTTTCTCAATACCGCTGGCCACATAAAGCCTTTCGGGATGGGCAGGGTCAAGCGCCAGTGCGGCAGGGAAGGTCTCACTGATGTCAAACATTGTTATGCCGTCAATAAGACTTTCAAAGGTCTGTGTTTTATAATTAAAACGATAGGTACCTCCGATGTCTGTTCGGATATACATTATGCCGGGTGTTGTATCATGAAATACAAACCCCGTGACATATCCGCCACCGGGTATCGGTACGTTTTTATATTCGTAAGGGATATTATTCATAGCCTGATAATCCTCTCGTCGTTTTTTGAGAATCTGATTCGGGATTCTGAGTATATTATACAAAAATGTATATAGATAAAACAAGACAAAAAGATTCTTGATTTACCTATTATATTGCATTAAAATAGTTGACTAATTAGATAAATACGGCTATCGTATAAACATATTGGAATTTGGATATGTTACGGATATTTTGGGGGATGTATGCAAAGAATAGCGAGATTTCATAAGGTAAGTATCGGGTGCTTTCGGGAGGCGATGAGCGCCTGCTCATGCGGCAGCTTAGGAGCTGCTGATACGGTTTATGAGAAGCTTTGCCTTCCGTGCAGAGCCACTGCGGGGTCGGCAGGATATGATTTCTGCCTGCCTGTGGATTTGCGTCTCGAGCCGGGGCAGACGGTACTGATTCCGACGGGAATCAGAGCGGAAATTGAAGACGGCTGGGTACTTATGCTGTATCCGAGAAGCGGACTCGGCTTCAAATACAGAATCCAGCTTAACAATACGGTCGGGATTATTGACAGTGATTATTTTTATTCTGATAACGAAGGGCATATTATGGTTAAGCTGACGAACGATTCGAATGAAGGACGGGTGCTTGAGCTGAAGGCGGGCGACCGTTTTGTGCAGGGAGTTTTTGTACAATACGGCATTACCGTCGACGATGAAGCACAGGGCGTCAGAAACGGAGGCTTCGGCAGCAGCGGAGGAGGTGCCTGATGGAATCATTAAGAGAATTATATAAAATTGGCCGCGGTCCGTCGAGCTCACATACAATGGGACCGGAAAAGGCGTCAAAGCTGTTCCTCGCACAGTATGACGGAGCCGACCGATATGAGGCGATATTATACGGCTCGCTTGCAAAGACGGGAAAGGGTCATATGACTGACCTGATAATTGAGCAGACCTTTGCACCGAGGAAAATAGATATTATTTTTAATACGGAGAATATGAAGCTTCCCCATGCAAACACAATGGAGCTGATTGCCTACAAGGGTGATAAGAGAACCGGCTTCTGGCGTGTTATGAGTGTCGGAGGAGGCGAGATAGAGGTTGAAGGACATCCCGGAGTTAAGCCTCCGGATGTGTATAAGCATAAAAGCTTTGCAGCCATCAAGAAGTACTGTACGGATCACGATATGTCGCTCTGGGAATATGTTGAGCATGTTGAAGGTAAGGAAATATGGGATTATCTTGATGAAGTATGGCATACGATGAAAAAATCAATTGACGAGGGACTTCATACAAGCGGTATTCTGCGCGGGGGTCTCGAGCTTAAAAGAAAGGCGAAGCTTCTGTATAATAAGCGTCATATTGATGAGTCTGACATGACAAGAGAGGACAGAATTGTGTGTGCCTATGCATTCGCGGTAAGTGAGCAAAATGCAAGTCTCGGTGAAATAGTGACAGCCCCGACCTGCGGCTCCTGCGGTGTTTTACCGGCAGTTATGCGCTATCTGCAGGAAAGGCGTGATTTTTCCGAGGAGGATGTTCTGCATGCGCTTGCGGCAGGAGGAATAGTCGGCAATCTTATAAAGCATAATGCTTCGATAAGCGGAGCTGAATGCGGTTGTCAGGCGGAGATAGGTACGGCATGTTCAATGGCGGCAGCGGCGGCTGCGGAGCTGTACGGTATGGACCTTGACGAAATCGAATATGCCGCAGAGGTTGCCATGGAGCATCATCTCGGACTTACCTGCGATCCCGTAAACGGTCTGGTACAGATTCCGTGTATCGAAAGAAATGCTGTTGCGGCGATGCGTGCAATTAATTCGGTACGTCTGGCAAATTTTTTAACGCAATCACGAAAAATTTCTCTGGATATGGTCATCGAAACGATGTACAATACAGGACGGGACATGTCGCGACGCTATCGCGAAACCTCGGAGGGAGGCCTTGCTACCTCATATATTAAGAAGCTTAAGGCAAGGCGGCGCAGTCCCTACAGAAGGAAGAAGGCTGACGCTTCGGAATAGGAGGTTAATGAGTAATTATGATTAGAATAGGAATTTTAGGTTACGGAAATCTTGGGCGGGGTGTGGAATGTGCAGTGATGCATAATTCTGACATGGAGCTTAAGGCAGTTTTTACAAGACGTAATCCGGCAGAGCTTCGCATACTTACTGAGGGAGCGAAGGTTTACAGCGCGGATGAGCTTGAACTTCATAAGGATGAAATTGATGTACTGATTCTCTGCGGAGGAAGTGCTACCGATTTGCCGGTTCAGACACCGGAGGCAGTAAAATATTATAATGTTGTTGACAGCTTTGATACACATGCAAAGATTCCCGAGCATTTTGCCAGAGTTGATGAAGCAGCCGCAGGCTCAGGGAAGATAGGATTTATTTCGGTAGGCTGGGACCCCGGTATGTTCTCACTTGCGAGATTATATTCGGGTGCGATACTTAATGAAGGAAGCGATTATACCTTCTGGGGCAGGGGCATCAGTCAGGGACATTCTGATGCGATAAGACGCATTGACGGAGTTAAGGATGCAAGACAGTATACGGTTCCCGTTCCCGAGGCGCTTGAAAAGGTGAGAAACGGAGAAGCTCCGGTGCTTACTACCCGTGAAAAGCATACCCGTGAATGCTATGTCGTAGCAGAAGAGGGTGCCGACAAAGCGCGTATTGAGGCTGAGATAAAGAATATGCCTAATTATTTCGCGGATTATGATACCACGGTTCATTTTATCAGCGAGGAAGAGCTTAAACGCGACCATGCGGGTCTTCCCCACGGCGGAGTGGTAATCCGTTCGGGAAAAACAGGTATAAACAATGAAAACAGTCATACCATTGAATATCAGTTAAAGCTTGATTCAAATCCCGAATTTACCGCATCTGTTCTGGCTGCATTTGCAAGAGCCGCATATAGGATGAACAAAGAGGGAATGAGCGGATGTAAGACAGTGCTTGATGTACCGCCGGCATACCTCTCGACGGTGCCGGATGCAGAGCTTAGGGCAAAGCTTCTTTAATATATAAAATAAATTACAATTTTGGAGGATAGTGTGAAAAATAAATTTTTCACACGCGAATTTGTGCTTGCGGCCAAAGTTCGCAGGTTATGGAAAGGGTATGGTTATTAATATGAAAATTACTTTAAAAGACGGTTCCTATAAGGAATATAGTGAGGCTAAGAGAATTATTGATATTGCTGCTGATATCAGTGAGGGACTTGCAAGAAACGCATGTGCCGGTGAAATCAATGGTGAGGTTAAGGATTTAAGAACTGTTGTAGACAGTGACTGTGAGCTTAATATCCTTACCTTCAATGACGAGGCAGGAAAGGCAGCATATCGCCATACTGCTTCACACGTGCTTGCAGAGGCTGTTCTTCGTCTTTATCCCGAGGCCAAGGTAGCAATCGGACCGTCTATTGAAAACGGATTTTATTATGATTTTGATTGCCCTCCTTTTACAAGAGAGGATCTTGATAAAATTGAGGCTGAGATTAAGAAGGTTATCAAGGAGGGTCATGAGATTACCCGCTTCACCCTTCCCCGTGAGGAGGCAATTAAGTTTATGGAGGAGCGCAATGAGCCTTATAAGGTTGAGCTGATTCGCGATCTTCCCGAGGATGCGGAGATTTCCTTCTATGATCAGGGCGGCTTTGTTGACTTATGTGCGGGTCCTCATCTTATGAGCACCAAGTATCTTAAGGCAGTTAAGCTTATTTCTTCATCGGGTGCATACTGGAGAGGAAATGAGAAGAATAAGATGCTTACCAGAGTATATGGTACAGCCTTCACAAAGAATGCGGATATGGATGCATATCTTGAGCATCTTGAGGACATTAAGAAGCGTGATCATAACAGACTCGGACGTGAGATGGAGATTTTCGCAACCGTTGATGTTATCGGACAGGGCCTTCCGCTTATCATGCCGAAGGGAACAAAGATGATTCAGACACTTCAGCGCTGGATTGAGGATCTTGAAGAGAGCCGCGGATATATGCGTACAAAGACTCCTCTGATGGCAAAGAAGGATTTATATGTGATTTCAGACCACTGGGGACATTATAAAGAGGGTATGTTCGTACTCGGTGATGAGGATGATCCGAATTCAGAAGTATTTGCGCTTCGTCCCATGACCTGTCCTTTCCAGTATTATGTATATAAGCAGAGTCAGAAGAGCTACAGAGATCTTCCCTGCCGTTACGGTGAGACCTCTACTCTTTTCAGAAATGAGGATTCGGGTGAGATGCACGGACTTACACGTGTACGCCAGTTTACTATTTCAGAAGGGCATCTTGTGCTTACTCCCGAGCAGGTTGAGGAGGAGTTTAAGGGCTGTGTTGACCTTGCAAAGTATTGCCTTAAGACACTTGGACTTGAAGAGGATGTAACCTACCGTATGTCCAAGTGGGATCCTAATAATAAAGAAAAGTATCTCGGCACCGAAGAGGAATGGAACTATGTTCAGGATGTCATGAGAAAGATTCTTAATGAGCTCGAAATTGATTATGTTGAGGCTGAGGGCGAGGCTGCTTTCTACGGACCCAAGCTTGATATCCAGGCAAAGAATGTTTACGGTAAGGAAGACACAATGATTACCGTTCAGCTTGATATGTTCCTTGCTGAGCGCTTTGACATGACCTATATCGATTCTAACGGAGAGAAGAAGAGACCTTATATTATCCACAGAACATCAATGGGCTGCTACGAGAGAACACTTGCATGGCTTATCGAAAAGTATGCGGGTATGTTCCCGACCTGGTTATGCCCCGAGCAGGTAAGAGTTCTTCCTATTTCTGATAAATATGAGGAATATGCAAGAAAGGTTGAGGCACAGCTTAAGGCTAACGGTATTCTCTGTACAGTTGATAACCGTTCCGAGAAAATCGGCTTTAAGATTCGTGAGACACGTCTTGCAAGAGTTCCTTACATGCTTATTTGCGGACAGAAGGAGCAGGAGGAGAATCTTGTTTCCGTAAGAAGCCGTTATAAGGGTGATGAGGGACAGTGCAGCCTTGACAAATTTATCAGTGATATTTGTGAGGAAATCCGCACAAAAGAAATAAGGAAGATTGAGGTAACAGAGGATAAATAAGCATTGCCCGTTGATTGACAAGGCAGGTGCTATCCTGTATAATCATGTGAATGAAAATCCGGATATATGGAGGTATTAGGGAATGAAAGCATCGGATAAGAAGAATATACTGACCTATGAGGGACTTAAACAGCTTGAGGATGAGCTGCAGGAGCTTAAGGTTGTAAGACGTAAGGAAGTTGCTGAAAAGATTAAGGAGGCAAGAGAGCAGGGCGACCTTTCTGAGAATGCTGAGTATGATGCAGCTAAGGAAGAGCAGAGAGAAATCGAGCTGCGAATTGAAGAAATAGATAAAATCCTTAAAAACGCAGAGGTTGTTGTTGAGGATGAGGTTGATGTTGATGTTATCAGCGTCGGCTGTACCGTTAAGCTCTTTGATGAGGAATTCGGCGAGGAGATGGAATATAAGATAGTAGGTTCCACAGAGGCTAACATTCTTAAGGGCAGAATTTCAAATGAATCACCTGTAGGACGTGCACTTATGGGCGCAAGAGTCGGTCAGCTGATTGAGGCGGAAACCGCTGCAGGTTCCCTGAAGTTTAAGATTCTTGAGATACAGAGATCTAACTAAGCCGGAGCTTCGGCAAAAAACCGGCAGAAGATAAGAAGAAAGACAGAAAGAGGTTTGTGATGGCAGAGAACAATAATCAGAACAATGAAGTAAAGGCACCTACACAGCAGGAAATCAGTGAGCTTATCAGAGTAAAGAGACAGAAGCTTGCCGATTTGCAGGAAGCAGGTAAGGATCCTTTTCAGATAATGAAGTATGATGTAACCAATCATTCAGCTGATATTAAGAATGATTATGATGCTTTTGAAGGCAAGACCGTTGCGCTTGCCGGACGTATGATGACAAAGCGTGTCATGGGTAAGGCTTCCTTCATGAATATCGAGGATAAGCTTGGCAGAATGCAGGTTTATGTAAAGCGCGATGACATAGGCGAGGAGTCATATGCAGATTTCAAAAAGTATGACATAGGTGATATTGTCGGCATCGAGGGAACTGTTTTCAAAACACAGACCGGTGAAATATCTGTTCATGCATCCTCAGTTACTCTTTTATCGAAGTGTCTGCAGGTTATGCCCGAGAAGTTCCACGGACTTACTGATGTTGATGTAAGATACCGTCAGAGATATATCGACTTAATGATGAATCCGGAAGTAAAGGATACCTTCATTAAGCGTTCAAACATTATCCGTGAAATCCGTAATTACCTTGACGGAAAAGACTTTATGGAGGTTGAAACTCCTGTTCTCGTATCAAATGCGGGCGGAGCGGCAGCAAGACCTTTTACCACACATCATAATACCCTTGACGAGGACCTGAATCTTCGTATTTCACTTGAGCTTCCGCTTAAGAGACTTATTGTCGGTGGTCTTGAGCGTGTTTACGAAATCGGACGTGTTTTCAGAAACGAGGGTATTGATACAAAGCATAATCCCGAATTTACCCTTCTTGAGCTTTATCAGGCATATACCGATTATAAGGGAATGATGGAGCTTGCTGAGGAAATGTTCAGAACAGTTGCCGAGAAGGTTCTCGGAACAGCTAAGTTTACCTATTGCGGAACAGAGTTTGATTTATCAAAGCCTTTCGAAAGATTAACCATGGTTGATGCCATCAAGAAGTATGCAGGTATCGATTTTAATGAGGTTGCAACGGTTGAGGAAGCCAAGGCTCTTGCAAAGGAGCACCACATTGAATTTGAAGCTCATCATAAGTGGGGCGACATCGTAAATCTCTTCTTCGAAACCTATTGTGAGGAGCATCTTGTTCAGCCCGTATTCATCATGGATCACCCGACTGACATTTCGCCTCTTACAAAGAAGAAGCCTTCAGATCCCAGATTTGTTGAGCGCTTCGAGCTCTTCATTAACAAGAGTGAGATGGCAAATGCGTACTCCGAGCTCAACGACCCCATCGACCAGCGCGAGCGCTTCAAGGCACAGGATGCTCTTGCGGCAGCAGGCGATGAGGAGGCGAACCACACCGACGAGGACTTCCTCTGCGCACTTGAGTACGGTATGGCACCTACCGGCGGCATCGGCATCGGCATCGACCGCCTCGTAATGCTGCTGACACAGTCGACATCGATAAGAGATGTATTGTTCTTCCCGACGATGAAAAGCATCGACAAATAAAGTCAGTATTTATAAGGGTTTGCAGGTCGTACAAGGTGCAATTTACAACACATTTACAACACTTTTAAGAGGATATGTGAAATGAGAAGTAGCTAAATAGATAAGTTTGGCTACTTCTTTTTATTTGTAGAACGTTAAAAAGAAAAATACCACCTTGCTGTGAAGATGGTATTCTATAATGCTGATTGTAAATACATTATTCAGTTTCGCAATGGTCTAAGCCAAAGTCGAGAAGCATACCTATAAGTTCGTTTCTGCTTCTGTCAGTCTTTCTTGATAATTCGTCAATTCTGTCTACAGTTTCTTGTTTGATACGAATGGAAAACGTTTTAGTTCCATCCTCACCTTTTTTGCGTATAAACAACTTAGGGTCATTCATTGCACCACATCCTTGTTATTATTGATAACTTTATTCTAATGTTGAATTTTAACATTTGATATGTTATGATACATGTTATGTTATGCAACATAAAACAAGACTATTGAGGAGGTACATATGAAAAAGAAAATTTTAACACTCGTTGCAATAGCAACACTTGCGCTTGCAATGACAGCATGTGGTACAGCACAGACAAGTAACAACCCAACACCAACAGTTGAGCCTACAAAAGAGGTTGAAGCTACAACAGCGCCAACAGTTGAGCCTACAGCAACAAGTACACCGGTACCTACAACAACGTCTGAGCCTACAGCTACAAATACACCGACGCCTGAACCGACAGCGACAAGTACACCAACACCAGAGCCGACATCTCTTCCGTATGCGGAGGAAAAGGGAATCAAAATTGAAAATATAACAGAATTTGAATCGTCGTTCTTGCATTATGTGGTAGGTTGGGAATCAGAAGAAGAAACTGCTTTTCCGGGGCTTACTACACAAAGTGCCGGCTGTAAGGTGGTAATTGATTCGGTTACGCAGAAAGCAGCAGAGAAGGAAGGATATACAACATTTACAGTGCTATATCATTTGGATTGTGTAGTAAAACAAAGTGTTGATACCAGAGAAGGGGATAGCTGCGGTTGGATTGTCTGGTGTACTCCGAACTTTACGGTTTGCGATTATTACACCGGCTTTTCTGGAATAAACAATCTGGTAGATGGTGGCATTGGCACTGCGGAAACTGTTCTTAACTGGAATGGTCAAGAGATTAAGATAACAGTGTCTTTAGATGAAAAATTTGAGTGGAGCTTGGGGGAGTGGAATCAGGAATCAGATTATATTTATTCCATGCTGTGCCCCGCAAGGAAGGATTGTACGGTGACCCTTACCGTGCCAGAGGGATATGACGGACTTATGTTACAAATGGGTAAAGAACTTCCTGATGGACAAGGAAAAGCGGCTGTAGAAGAAGTGATGAAAAACTCAGGAGGAACCGGGTGGGAAATGTTTTGGGGAGAGAGTAAAGCAGAGGACTTCTATTTTATTCGTTTGACAGATATTGCGAAAAAAATTACTGAAACGGAACCGTCAGCAACGCCAACGCCTGAACCAACACCAACAAGTACGCCGGAACCTACAGCAACACCTGAACCTACCAAAGCACCGGAACCTACAGCAACACCTGAACCTACCGAAGTACCTGAAGAACCCGAAGAGCCTGAGGTAGATGATGCGTCTAAATTCGTTATGCTGAAGGGCTGGACAGAGGCTACTAAGACTGACTATTATGCAGCACATTCTTATAAGGAGTACGCTGATATTATTGAAACAATGGACTCGTCCAGATATGTAACAACAGCTGTAGAAGGTCTTGACCCCGTATTGAAGGCTGACCTTGCTGACAAGCAGTCTGTAGTAGATACCTTCCTTTCTGAGCAGAACTTTCAGAGCTATAAAATTCAGAGAACAAACAAATTCGGTCAGGTAAAAACTGTACGTCTTGCCGCAACTCCTACAGGTGAGATGTACACTATGACTCTTACTGACACTGTAACAGGTGAGACATTCGTTTGGGGCTTCAGAGTACATGTAGAGGCTAATGACGAACCTGGAACATACTATGTGCATGAGGAAAGCGTATGTTTCATCACTGACATGCAGGGTACATTGGGTAAAAGCTTTGTAACTGATAATTTCATAGAGGATTATCAATTCGAGTATTAATACATAATTTATAATACAACTAACAGAGGCCATGGTACAACACAATTTGTATCACGGCCTTTTTCTATCTGCAAATCTTTGTCTAAACTATTATAAAATTTCTCCCAATTTCTTTGTCAAACGCTAATAGTGATGAACTTATTTCTAGAAAATCTTCAAAAATTGAGGTTGTAAAACGTTAGCTCAAAATTTATGAGAACAGTAGCCAATTTTTCATATCTGTTTTAAAAAATATGAGCGTGTGAGTGAAAACCCGTGGAGAATTAAAATTTCAATGAGCTGTTGAAAAAATAGCTATACTTAGGCTTAAAATTCTAATACTTTCCCATTGATTTTATCAATGTTTTTTGATGGACTTCTCAAGCAATTTTGTAAATATTTTTTGACAGACGCATCAGGCCGGACAATCCAAAATTCAGGTGCAATACGCGAGGATGAATGCAAGATAATTGCTGTTCATTCTCTTTCTTTTGGTGGGCAGTATAGACAGGGCTGGGCAGTGCATTTCGTGTTGATTTATGGACAAATTACGCTTGTGAATAAGGCAACATCAATAGAAAGCAATATTGAAAAAATT
>JAZNKQ010000009.1:0-6408 GCA_045578645.1 Lachnospiraceae bacterium | reverse complement strand
CCGTCAATGGATGCCGCTTCATAAATCGAGGTATCAATTCCCATTATCGCTGCCAGATACATAACCGAACCGTATCCTATGTTTTTCCACAGATTGAAGAACATCAGTATAAATGGCCATGCCGTCGGAGTTGTATAGAAGGAAATCTTCTCTCCTCCTAACATCTCAATGAGTCTGTTCAGGAAGCCGTAGTCCGAGCTGAATATGTTAAAGGCCATAACACCTACGATAACCCATGAAATGAAGTACGGCAGAAACATAAGTGACTGCGAAACCTTTCTGAACTTCTTTCCCTTAATTTCGGTAAGCAGTACCGCAACCGCTATCTGCATTATCGTGTTAAGGGCAATAAATGCCAGATTGTACAAAACCGTATTACGTGTAACAAGTCCCGCCTGTCCTGACTGGAAGAAAAACTTGAAGTTGTCAATTCCGTTCCAATCACTTCCCCATATTCCGCCGGCATATGTATACTTCTTAAATGCCAGAACAATACCCGTCATCGGATAGTAGGCAAAGATAAGTGTGTATATGACAGCAGGCAAAAGCATAAGAAGAAAAACACGGTACTTATAAAGCTTTTTTAAGAAACCTCTGACACCTTTATTATTCACTGTGACACCTCCCGCACCCTTGCGCAACTTGTTGCGCTCATGCAATGATGTAATATGTATAGTTTCATTTGATGTTTTCATTATACTTTTGTACATATTTACTGTCAACACGTATTTTTCCCAAACCAAATTCGCATCTTTTGTGCAATTTGAACATATTTTAGTGCGCAATGCGCAACTTTCGCATTGCAACGTTGCGCACTCTTGTTTCTCACCATTATTTCGGGTTGCAATATTTCCCCTAACAGAGGATGTTTTATCATATAATTCGCTTGATATATTGTGCTTTTTGTCTTATTATGTACAATATGTAGTTATGTCAACGCAATGCACCTGCTATATACCAAGGAGATTCACATGACTGACAATAATGAAACACCGGAAATCTACACTCTCGGCAGATTCCGTTTTGATACAAAGGAAGAATATGATACGGCTCTGAAAGAGCTTGCTCTTATAAAGATTATCCGACGCGAGGCCGATACATCAAATCCTTCGGTCGCCTCTGATTTATATAAAAAGCTTCGCTTCAGAAAGGAGCTTACCGGTACAAGTGTCGGGCGTTCCTTCCTGCACTCTCTTGCCGCAACCGCCGCAAAGGGTGAAGAAGAGAATAAGAAGTCTGATTTTGAATTATCATCAGCAGCCTTTACCCCGCACGATGAAGCTGTCGGAAAAAAGGCCACTGACACTCCGATTAAGAAAGAAGCCGCTTCGCCGCAAGAGGGAAGCAGCCGGACAGGAAATAAAAAGCTTGCCCTTCTGCTTACCGCTTCTGCCAGTATACTGATTTTTATGTACTGCGTTGCGCGTCTTGTAATATACAGTATATCTTCATACTACTATACAAAGGATACCTCCGCACTAAAGGAGCTTATCGGCACCTCATCAATTCAGCTCGGTGTCGACGAATCAACCGGGCGTCCGGTCGCATATTCACAGAATACTGTTACAAAGGCTCCCGATACAATTTATGAAAAGGAAGCCGTTCTTGATAAATACGCCGAGCTTTACCGGCTTAATTCCGATTTAGTGGGCTGGATTTCCATAGATGACACCAGAATTGATTACCCCGTCATGCAGACGGTTTTTGACGAGGAATATTATCTTCACAGAGGCTATGATAAAGAAGAGGCCGACGAAGGTCTTCCTTTCATGGACAGCCGCTGTAACGTAAATAAGCCCAGTACAAATCTGCTGATTTACGGTCATAATATGAAAAATGGGGATATGTTTGCAGATTTATTAAAATATGAGGATAAAAGCTATTATGAAAATCACAAATTTATCCGATTTGATACTATATACGAAGAATGTATTTATGAAATAATCGCCGTGTTCCGTTCACGCGTTGCTTTTGTTGATGAAAATACCTTCAGGTTCTACAATTTCATCGAAAGCCACAGCACCGCAGAGTTTTACGACTACATGGCAAATATAAGAAATCTTTCACTGTATGATATCGATGCGACGGCCATTAGTGATGACTATCTTCTCACGCTAACGACCTGTGAATATTCAACCGATGACGGACGTTTTGTCGTTGTCGCAAGAAAAATAACCGATATTGCAAAAGAAAACTGACGGAGGCATTTATGAAAAGATTCAAATTAAAAAATATAATTGTTATTCTTCTGGCTTTTGTGCTCTGTATTCCCGCAAAAGCCGTTGAAGCCGCTACCTACATGGAAATTGACGACGAGGAATACAATCTCTATGTAGACGAATATCCCGATGAAATCTATAACAATATTTATGCCAAGTTCAAATCATCAAAGTCAAATTACGATGATTACTATCTGAACTTAAGCAGTGAGGAATCGCACGACAAATTCACCTCAGCCCTTGACAAGGCAAAAATCGGTTACAAGAATAAGCTTGTTGCATCAATGACGGCAGCGCTCTACAAGATGACCGATGACGAGGATAAGAAGGTTACCGATGCAATTGAGCTTCTGCTTCCGCTCCCCGATGATACACAGGAGCATCCTGAGGACGCTGCACTCTATATGGTTTCCTCTGGAACAGCCAAGCCGGTTTCATACACTCTTGTTATTGACGATTACGATGTTTATTACGCAAAATTTCAGCTTACCAGCTATACAACCTACGGCTTCCTTTACAATGACCCGGATTCCTATGAGGACGAGGAATACGACGATTATGAGGATAGCGAGGACAATGAGGATCTCTACATAGATGAAACTCCTACTCCTACAGAGAAGCCTACACCTACCCCTTCGCCCACACCGGTTCCGAAGCCCACCTCCGGTCCTGTTGCACCCACAACAACACCGAAGCCCACAGCTTCGATTGACTCGACGGCGTCGGATACACATAAGGGCAGTACGGTTATTACACAGGCACCCTCTAAGGAACCTTCAAACTCATCTCCGATTAAGGATTCGATTCCTAAAACAGGTGACGATTTCCCTCTTACCGAGCTCCTTGCAGTTTCGGGTGTTTCACTTGTTGTTCTCTGCTTTGCATTATACAAGCTGAAGAAATAAAAATCATAATATAATGCTTTCCGTAACAAAATGAATTCAAAAAAGAAGGTTTCCCGCAAGTCACATTCAATGACTTTTTGGAGACCTTCTTCTTTCTTGCTCATTTTATAAACTTTATACTCTGTTACATTTATTCGGCACTACTCAGCTGAAATAATGTAATAGTAAATAGGCTGATTTCCGGGATGCACCTCAATATCAATCATCGGATGCTTCTCTTCTATCTTAGACGCAAGCTCCTGAGCATCATCCTCACCGGTTTCTTCACCGTAATATATGCTGATAAGCTCTGTGTCATCATCTATCATGGATTCGGCAAGTTCAAGGCTGACCTGTGCCATATCATTACCTACGCTCTGGATGGTACGGTCATCAATTCCCATGAAATCACCCATCTTAATATCCTTACCGTCAACCTTTGTATCTCTGACAGCATAAGTAACCTGACCGGTCTTTACTGCCTTCATACTCTCAATCATAACGGCTTCATTATCTTCCGCACTGCTTCCGGCAACATAGCTGATTATTGCAGCTATACCCTGCGGTACTGTCTTTGACGGAATAACAACAATATTCTTATCCTCTGTCATAGCCTTAGCCTGGTCAGCGGCAAGTATAATATTTTTATTATTCGGAAGAATGAATATGGTGTCTGCATTCACCGCATCAATTGCATTGAGCATATCCTCCGTGCTGGGGTTCATCGTCTGACCGCCCTCAATGAGGTAATCAACACCGAGACCGGTAAATATCTCGTTTATTCCTGCACCTATTGAAACCGCAATAAATCCAACCGGCTTTTTCGGACTCTGGGCACGCTTTTCAGCCTGCTTCTCTGCATTCTTTGCTTCCATTGCAGCACGCTCGGCTTCAAGGTTAAGCTTTTCGTTATGCTCCTCACGCATATTATCAATCTTCATCCGTGTAAGAGAACCGAAGGTTAATGCCTTCTGTATCGCAAGTCCCGGATCATTTGTATGTACATGAACCTTAACAATGCCATCATCAGAAACAACAACGATTGAATCTCCGATTGATTCAAGATATGCCTTAAAGGCAAGCTCGTCATCGTCATCATATTTCTTTTCGAGCATGATAATGAATTCAGTACAATATCCAAACTTAATATCAGCGGTAGAAATGTTCTCTGAGCTCATCTGTGACGCAGTCCTTACAACCGGCTGCTCCACCTTAAACTCAACCTCTCTTCCGCAAAGAACCTCATAAGCACCCTTAACAATCTCAAGGAGTCCCTGTCCGCCCGAGTCAACAACTCCGGCTTCCTTAAGCACCGGAAGCAGCTCGGGTGTATACTCGAGAACCTCTTCCATATGTGCGATTACCGCATCCATAAACTCAATAAGATCATCAACCTCACCTACAAGCTCGGCAGCCTTCTCGGCTCCGCCGCGTGCAACGGTAAGTATTGTTCCTTCCTTTGGCTTCATAACAGCCTTATATGCCGTCTCAACAGCCTTGGCAAAAGCATTCGCCGCTATTTCAACATCAATTTCCTCATACTCACGTATAACCTTGGTAAAGCCACGGAACAGCTGTGAGAGAATAACTCCCGAATTACCGCGCGCTCCCCTTAATGAACCGCTTGAAATTGCCTTCGCGAGGCTCTCCATATCGGGGTCAACAAGAGTACTGACTTCCTTTGCCGCAGACATAATAGTCAGTGTCATATTTGTTCCGGTATCACCGTCAGGAACAGGGAATACATTTAATTCATTAATAATTTCCTTTTTCGCCTCAATACTCTGGGCTGCTGCTAAGAACATTTTCTGCATTAACTTAGCATCAACTGTTTTTAAAGTCACTTTTCTCTTCCTCCTTACGGTTAGTCAATGACTCTGACGCCTTCAACATATATATTTATTGTCTCGACTTCAAGTCCGGTAAACTCCTCGATTTTGTACTTAACATTTTCAAGAAGATTCTCACATACAGAAGGAATGTTAACACCATAAGATACAATAATGTGTAAATCTATAAGTATTTTATTCTCCTCAACCTTTACGCTGACACCATGGCTGAGATTCTCAACCCGAAGAAGCTTTGCAAGACCGTCTCGCATACTGATTGATGCCATACCGACTACACCGAAGCATTCTATTGCTGAGGAGCCTGCATATTTGGCAATAACATTGTTATCAACTAATATCTCGCCCAATCCGGTCAACATTGTCCCGTTCATGCACTAAACCTCTTTTCTGCCGTTCCCGGCGTAATTTTATTTCTTTGTTATTATACATGATACAGCCGGAAAAGGAAACACCTATTTTATCATTCCCGCAATATCAGCAACATATACTGTATATAATAACCCCGGTCGGCAAAAAGTCGGCAACGCGAGGCAAATTTTGAAAAAAATGATTGGTTTTATTCTGTTTTGGATAGGGATAGGAATGGCAATCACACTTTTTATCCGAAGCTGGTTCCTTACCCTCATTGTCCTTATAATATGTCTGGTTCTCGGCTATCACCTGTTCTGCTGTCAGAAATAGCATCACAATGGCCTTTAACGCAATAAAAGGGACTGTGTAAACAGCCCCTTCGGTTAATAAACTATGCACGCTCAACCTTGCCAGCTCTAAGACATGCTGTACAAACATACATCTTCTTTGATCCGCCTTCAGTCTTAACTTTAACGGACTTAACATTTGTTTTCCACATTCTATTTGCACGTCTTGAAACATGACTTCTTGAATAGCTCAGCTGATGTCCGAACATATTACCTTTTTCACATACTGCACATTTAGCCACTACAAACACCTCCTCTGACTTAAAGTAGGCCTCAATGCCTCAAACACACCGATTTTAGCATATATTCAAATATTTTGCAATACCTTTTTTAGCTTTCTTGCTGCTCTTTGAGGAATTCCTCGCCCTTCGCATCCATGTCGGCCTCATTCTTCTTCTCGGCAGGAGTCTTTTTGAACTTCTCCATTATATCCGGTACGGAGTCAAGAATTTTTGAAACGGTATCCTGAGCCTTAACACTCACCAGTCTTGTCTTTCCGCCCTGAATAACCAGCACCGAATTGGGAGTTATCTTACCGCCCATACCGCCGCCGGCATTGTTCTTTTTATCGTTTGAAAAAGCTCCCGCTCCGACTCCGAAGCTTACATCAACAAGAGGAAGAATTATTGTACCATCCTCAAACCTTACTGCGTCACCGACAACCGTTTTGGTTGTGATAAAAGAATCCATTCCCTTGAACAGTGACTCAACTGTTTCATTAAACTTAATCTCTGCCATTTTAATTCCTCCTTATGCT
>JAZNKQ010000008.1:0-5660 GCA_045578645.1 Lachnospiraceae bacterium | reverse complement strand
TGATTTTTGAAGGTACAGAAGTTACGTATGGTTTACGGAGGTTTACATGATTGAAGTTACCCGTATGAATGGAAAAGAAATGACATTGAATGCCGAATTAATTGAATCGATTGAGGAGGTTCCGGACACGGTAATAACTCTCACAACAGGGAAAAAAATAATTGTGAAAGAAAGTAGACAAATGTTGAAAAGTCTAGTAAAATTGTATAAGCGGGATATTTTTTGTCGTTATTTGAATGATGATGAGGAAAAAATTACTAAATCATGATGTTAGGTGGTGCATGTTTTGGATATAGCAACGATTATCGGTCTGGTTGGAGCTCTTGCGCTCATGCTTATGGGAATTATGACCGGAGATGAAGGTCCGGGAGCTATAATGGCTTTCTTGGAATATAAGTCAGCTCTTATTACCTTTGGTGGAGCCTTCATGGCGGTTCTTGCCATGTCACCCGACATCGGTACTTTTGTCTCAAGGCTTAAGACCTTTACACTTGCAACAAAGAAGATTTCAATAAATGAAGAAGAAACAATCCGTTCAATAATTAATCTTTCTAACATAGCCAGAAAGGAAGGACTTCTTGCACTCGAGGAGGCTGCGAACGGAGTTGATGATGAGTTCATGAAGAAGGGCATTTTACTGATTGTCGACGGAACTGATCCTGAGCTTGTAAGAAGCATTATGGAGACAGAGCTTGCATGTACCGAGGGACGTCATAAGGAGTCGATAGCCTTCTGGGAGAATCTCGGTTCCATGGGACCTGCGTGGGGTATGATTGGTACGCTGATTGGTCTTATTAATATGCTTCAGAATATGTCCGATGTTGCATCTGTAGGCCCTCAGATGGCTGTTGCACTTATTACTACCTTTTACGGTTCACTGCTTGCTAACTGGATATGTGCTCCGGTGGCAGCGAAGCTTAAGTCGAACAGTGATGTTGAGATACAGATGAAGGAGGTTATGGTTGAAGGATTGCTGTCTATTCAGGCAGGAGAAAACCCGAGAGTAATTGAAGAAAAACTGAAATCCTTCCTTGCACCCGATAAGAGAGAGGGCTTCTCTGCTAACGGAGGTGGTGAGGAGAATGGCTAAAAGAAAGCCGGATGAACCTAAAAAGGGCTCACCTGAATGGATGTGTACGTTCTCCGATCTGATGAATCTGCTTCTTTGCTTCTTTGTTCTTTTGTTTGCGATGTCATCTACGGACACTGATAAATGGGAGCAGATTGTGCAGTCGTTTAATAATGCATTCAGTATATTTGATACGAGCAGCGGATCAATCGGAGTGGGAGATCTTGTAGGTTCGGGAACAACACAGCTCTCAAATCTTGATGAGTATTATACCAGCACCGGACAGACCTCGGAAGACAAAGGCGAAGATGTTAAAGACGGTCACGAGGGTAACAGTGACGGTGAAGGCTCGGGTCAGGAAGGCGAGAGTGGTAATAATGAGGGAAGTAATACCTCAGACTACGAAACGCTTGAGGAGAAGCTTGACAAAGCAAACCGAGCCGAGACCGAGGAAATGCTCGACGAGATTTCCGAAATGGCGGAACGGTATAATATATATGGTGATATAGGTCTTACGATGGACAGTAACGGAAAATATGTTGAGATTACCATCAGCGGTTCCGTTTTGTTTGACTCCGGAAAAGCCGAGCTTAAGGAAGAATGTCTGCCGCTGCTTTCAAAGGTTGGAGACATCCTCAGAGTTTATCCCGGACATAATGTAGATATAATCGGTCATACGGACAGTGTTCCGATGAACTCTTCAAAGTATGAGAGCAATGATATTCTTTCGTCGGCGCGTGCAATAAGTGCAGCCCAGTATCTGGTTGATGAGAAAAATATAGATATTAATCATTTGAGCTGGACGGGACGCGGCGAATATGATCCGGTTGCAACAAATGCAACTGCCGAGGGAAGAGCAAAAAACAGAAGAGTCGAAATCAGGATATATAATTCCTTTAATTCAGACTGATTTATTCTAAATCAAATTTATGCACATATATAATTGTGGCATGGAGGCTGACTATGAAAAAAAATATGCTTGCTGTACTGATTCTTGTTTTGGTGGTTGTGAATCTCACACTGTCCGCATTCATGATATTTACCGTGATGCCGAATGCGCAAAGAACAGATGAGCTTATTACAAAGATAATGCAGATAATCGATCTTGAGCTTGAATCACCGCTTCCCGCTGATATTAACATAACATACAGCATTAAGGATGTTGAAAAGTTTGAGCTTGACGAAATGACTGCAAATCTTGCTACGGGAGCGGACGGTAAGACTCATTATACAAAGATTAATGCCAGTCTTACGATAAATAAGGCTCATGATGATTATGAGACCCTGAATCCCATGGTAACAACTATGAAGAGCGACATAACATCAATCATTATTAAGAACGTACAGAAGTATACTTTTGAAGAGCTTAATAATGTTGATGTTCAGAGTGCGGTTCAGACAAAGATACTTGATGATATTCAGGCACTTTTTAATTCGAGATTTATTGCTGACTGTACAATATATTTCCTTATCCAATAAAAACAGGAGGAACTGCAATGGGTGATGTATTATCCCAAAGCGAAATAGATAATCTGCTTGCGGCACTAAGCAGCGGTGAGCTGGATGCGGAGGAAATAAAGGAATCGGGAGATAAAGTCATAAAGAATTATGATTTCAATCGCCCGTCCAAGTTTTCCAAGGAACATCTGCGCACACTTGAGATAATATTCGAACATTACAGCCGACTTTTGTCGACCTCACTACCGGTATATCTGAGAAAAAATGTTCAGGTTGAGGTAATGAACTCTGAGGCACAGGTTTATCAGGAATTTACAAATGCCCTGTCAAACCCTGTGCTGCTCGGTATTATTGATTTTGCGCCGCTTGAGGGTAACATAATTATTGAAATAGCCGATAATATCGGTTATGCAATTGTTGACCGTATGCTTGGCGGAAATGGTGTGCCGCTTGAGAAATCGCGAGAATTTTCCGAGATTGAGCTGGTTATTATTGAACGAATTTTTACGGTATGTACGAATCTGCTCCTTGAGCCGTGGGCGAATGTAGTTCAGCTTGAACCGAGACTTCAGCGTATTGAGACAAATTCGCAGTTTGCCCAGATTATATCGCCGAGTGAGATGGCTTCCATTATTACGATGAATATGCGAATCGGTAATATAGAAGGAATGATAAATGTATGTCTGCCGTACGAGGTTCTTGAACCGGTTATCGATAAGCTTAATACCAAGTACTGGTATTCAACCGTAAGAGTGGCCGACAGTAAGGAGTATAAGGAGATTATCGAGGTTGCGATTGCTAAAGCAAAGATTCCGATACGAGCTGAGCTTGGAAGAAGTACGATATCTGTTAATGATTTCGTAAATATTCAGAAGGGTGATATAATTAAGCTCAATACAAAGACAAGCGATGAGCTTAATGTGTATATAGGAAACATCAGAAAGTTTTTGGCACTGCCGGGATCGGCATCAGATTCCTATGCAGTAAAAATATCACAAGTAATTAACGAGGAGGAGTAGTCGAATATGGATGGTATGCTGTCACAGGAAGAAATTAATGCATTGCTCAGTGGCATGGATACGAGTTCCTCTGAAGCTCAGACTGAAACAGCCGGAGCAGGAAAAGATATAGAGTATCTGACCGATGCTGAAAAGGATGCCGTTGGTGAGATTTCGAACATAAGCATGGGTACTGCTGCAACAACGCTTTCATCACTGTTGTCACAGAAGGTAAATATTACGACACCTCAGGTTACCTATGCGGAGTGGAAAGATCTCCTGAGCGACTATGAAAAGCCGTGCGTTTTCATACAGATTTATTATACATGCGGTCTTGACGGAAATAATATCCTTATTATGAAGGAGAACGACGTTAAGATTATTACCGATCTTATGATGGGCGGAGACGGTACGATAACAGAAGGTGAACTGACCGATCTTCATCTGAGTGCGATTAGTGAGGCAATGAACCAAATGATGGGTTCCTCATCAACCTCCCTTTCCGCAATGCTTGAGAAGAAAATTGATATAAGTCCGCCGACATCAAGTCTGGTTAATATTTCAACCATGATGGATGCTTCTGAAATAGCAGAGTTTCTGACAGGTAAATTTGTTAAGGTTGCTTTCAGGATGGAGATAGGTGACCTTATTGACAGTCAGATTATGCAGCTTTATTCCTTTGACTTTGCAAAGGGTCTGTATGAGCAGTTCATGAAGTATACAGGTGTTGATGAAGCAGAAATTAATGAAGAAATAAATGCGGCTTCGTCTTCGCCGGCGCCTGAACCGGCTCCGGCACCCGCATATGGTGCGCAGGGCATGCCTGATATGTCAGCCCAGATGCAGCAGCCTATGATGGGACAGATGCCGCAGATGATGGGACAAATGCCGCCGCAGATGATGGGACAGATGTACCAGCAGCCGATGCAGGCAATGCCGTATATGGCGGCCCCTGTTCAGGATGTTAATATTGCGCCTGTACAGTTCCAGCCGTTTACACAGATTAACAGTCCGCTTCTTCAGACTGCAAATATTGATTTGCTGCTTGATGTACCGCTTGAGGTTACTGCAGAGCTTGGAAGAACCAGTAAATCGATAAAGGAAATACTTGATTTTGCACCCGGAACAATTATTGAGCTGAATCGTCTGGCAGGAGAACCGATAGATGTTCTTGTTAACGGCAAATATGTAGCTAAGGGTGAAGTTGTTGTTATTGAAGAAGCCTTTGGTATTCGAGTAACTGAGGTTATTAAATAAAGGAGTATTGATGAAAGGGCTGATCAGCTTAACACAGGGCTTATCAGGAGGCTTTTCGGGATCGGGAAGCGTTCTTAAGCTGATAGGCCTGATTATATTAACTGTACTCATAATATTGGCAAGCTACTACACGACGAGGTTCATCGGAAAGAAGCAATCCGGCGGTACACAGGGCAGTAGTAATTTTAAACTGCTTGATGCATATCGCATAAATCAGACAAAATATCTGCAGCTTGTTCAGATTGGGAAGCGCTATTTTGCTCTGGCGGTTTGTAAGGACAGTATTACAACTGTTGCCGAGCTTTCAAAGGAGGACATTATTTTTTGGCGTGAATCTGCAACGCAGTCATCTTTTAAGGATATCCTTGCCGGAATCACAGGAAAGAAGACAAAGACAGAGCAGCCTGCTGATAAGGAAATTGAGGAAGAAGATACTAATGACAACTGAATAATAAAGTGATATAATAAAGAGAAACATAAGAAAAGGTTGATATTCATGAAGTTTTTAGTCGAAGGAAGAAAAATAAGAAAGACATTGTTATTTGGAGCTCTTCTTTCGATGATGTGTGTATTAACCTTTATTTGTGCTACTCCAAAACAGGTTGGTGCGACTGAAATTTCATCAGAAAGTGACAGTACTGTTGTTGAAAGTAATAGGTCAAATGAAAGCACTGATATTGATGATTCATCACTAGAGGGTAATATAGGAGGGCTGACGTTCCAATTTTCCGGGGACGGGACAGGCTCTCTTTCTGCGACTTTACAGATATTATTACTGTTAACCGTAATCTCTCTGGCGCCATCGATATTAATAATGCTGACGTCCTTTACAAGAATAATAATAGTTCTTCATTTTGTCAGGTCCGCGCTCGGAACAC
>JAZNKQ010000007.1:0-3091 GCA_045578645.1 Lachnospiraceae bacterium | reverse complement strand
AACTGAAGGGCTTCAGACCCGATTTTATAAGCTGTACTTACGGTGCAGGCGGTACAAATAAGGGAAGAAGCATTGAAATATGTGAAAGCATTAAGGAGCTTAATATTGAATGCCTTACACATTATACCTGCATAGGAAATACCAGACAGGATATTATCGAGCAGCTTGGAGAATACAGAAAGCTTGGTATTGAAAACGCACTTGCCTTAAGAGGTGATTTTCCGCCCGGGTATACCGGAACCGACGGCGATTTTACACATGCTGACGGTATGATAAGATTTATAAAGGAAAATATAAGTGATTTATGTGTCGGAGCCGCATGCTATCCTGAAAAGCATATTCAGTGCGACACCTTTGAAGAGGATCTTGCACATATGAAAATAAAGCAGAATTGCGGTGCTGAGTTTTTTATAAGCCAGCTGTGCTATGATATTGACGGTTATTCGAGATGGCTTGAAAAGGTCAGACGAATCGGAATAACAGCTCCGATTATTCCCGGCATTATGCCTGTTCTTTTATCAAACGGCGTAAAGCGAATGACACTTTCAAACGGATGCTCAATTCCCAAAGAGCTTTCTGCTATAATCGGAAAATACGGCGAATCACCTGATGATTTTAAGAAGGCCGGTAAGGAATATACGGTAAAGCTTCTATATAAGTATATTAATGCAGGAGTTGACGGAATACATATATATACTTTAAATAAATATGAAGATGTTGCAGATATTCTGACAATGTCAGGAATCAGGAGCAAAGATTGATAAAAGGCTACACTTAACACTAATCATAATACGGAGGGTGACATGTACAAGACAGATATTGAGATTGCACAGGAAAATGTAATGCTGCCTATTACTGAGGTGGCGAAGGATGCCGGAATTAATGAAAAGTATGTTGAGCAGTACGGTAAGTACAAAGCTAAAATTGATTTTGAGCTGCTGAACGAGGAAGGAAGAACAGACGGTAAGCTGATTCTTGTTACTGCAATTACACCTACTCCTGCGGGAGAAGGCAAAACGACAACAACTGTCGGGCTCGCTGACGGCATGAGAAAAATAGGTAAGAATGTTATTGTTGCGCTGCGTGAGCCTTCACTCGGTCCTGTTTTCGGAATAAAGGGCGGTGCTGCAGGCGGCGGCTATGCACAGGTTGTTCCGATGGAGGATATTAATCTTCATTTCACCGGAGATATGCATGCAATAGGAGCTGCCAACAATCTTCTCGCAGCAATGCTTGATAATCATATTCATCAGGGAAATGCACTTCGTATTGATACAAGAAGAATCACATGGAGACGTTGTGTTGATATGAATGACAGACAGCTGAGATTTATAGTAAACGGTCTTGGCGGAAGTAAGAACGGTGTGCCGAGAGAGGATGGTTATGATATAACCGTTGCCTCTGAAATAATGGCAATTCTCTGTCTGTCTTCTGATATCAGCGACATGAAAAAGAGAATATCTAATATTATAGTGGGCTATAATTATGACGGGAAACCGGTAACGGCAGGTGAGCTTAATGCCGCAGGTGCAATGACAGCACTGTTAAAGGATGCTCTTAAGCCCAATCTTGTACAGACATTAGAGCATTGTCCTGCTTTTGTGCATGGCGGACCGTTTGCAAATATTGCTCATGGCTGTAATTCGATTATGGCAACCAGAATGGCGCTAAAGGTCGGAGATTATGTTGTTACGGAGGCCGGCTTCGGAGCAGATCTCGGTGCTGAAAAATTCCTTGATATTAAATGCAGAATGGCTGGCCTTACACCTTCGGCTGTTGTTGTGGTTGCTACGGTAAGAGCACTTAAAAATCATGGCGGCGTTGCTAAGGCTGACTTAAATAACGAAAATCTTGAAGCTCTTGAAAAGGGTCTTCCGAACCTTCTTCAGCATGTTGAAAATATTACAAAGGTTTATAAGCTTCCCTGCGTGGTAGCAATAAATGCTTTCCCGACCGATACCGAGGCTGAGCTTAAGCTTGTTGAACGGAAATGTAATGAGCTTGGAGTTAATGTAGCACTTTCGGAGGTATGGGCAAAGGGCGGCGAAGGAGGCATAAGACTTGCTGAAGAGGTTGTACGCCTTTGTGAGGAAAATGACGGAAAGAGTGAGTTTGAATTCAGCTATGAGCTTGAGCTTGGTATTGAAGAAAAGCTTGATAAGCTGGTTAAGCGTATATATCACGGTGATGGTGTTGTTCTGACTCCCGAGGCAAAAAAGCAGGCTGAAACATTAACTGAGCTTGGTTTTGATAAGCTGCCGATATGTGTTGCAAAAACACAGTACAGCTTCTCTGACAATATGAAGCTTCTCGGTGCACCGCGCGGCTTTATGGTTACGGTTAGGAATTTAAAGGTTTCGGCAGGTGCGGGCTTCATTGTCGCTTTGACAGGAGATATTATGACTATGCCCGGACTTCCCAAGGTTCCGGCTGCGGAAAAAATTGATGTTGATGAAAACGGAAGGATAAGCGGTCTCTTTTAATGAATATTGTAAACGGTAATACAAAAATAGAAGATTTTCTTAGCATGCTTTCTTCAAAGGACCCGGCTCCGGGAGGCGGCGGTGCTTCAGCAGCAGTAGCTGCTGTCGGAGCGGCTTTGGGACATATGGTCGGCAGCCTGACTGAAGGAAAAAAGAAGTATATTGATGTCCGGGATGACATTGAAATGATGAATAAGCAGGCCAAGGTGCTCATAGATGAGCTTGTCGGGCTGGTGCAGAAGGATGCGGAATGCTTTATTCCGTTATCACAGGCTTATGGTCTTCCGAATAACACTGAAGAGGAACAGCGTATAAAAAATGAGGTTCTTGAAAGAGAGCTTAATAATGCATGCAGTGTTCCGCTTGAAATAATGGATAAATGCTCACAGGCAATAAATTTATGCATTGAATATGCAAAAAAGGGCTCAAGACTTGCAGTGAGTGATGCCGCGGCAGGTATAATTATTTGCGAAGCGGCATTAAAGGCAGCATCACTTAATGTATATATTAATACAAAGCTGATGAAAAACAGGGAACGTGCGGAAGAGCTGAATGAAAAGGTTGATAGATTTTATTCTGACTGCGTTGTGAATGCCGAGGAAGAATTT
>JAZNKQ010000006.1:0-21427 GCA_045578645.1 Lachnospiraceae bacterium | reverse complement strand
GCTGGTATTTTACGGCGCCTACATCGTACGCAACCTTCGGCATGCCATATACAACACAGCTCTGTTCATTCTGTCCTATTGTTTCAGCACCCGCAATTCTCATATTGAGAAGTCCGTTTGCTCCGTCAGCTCCCATTCCGGTAAGAATTATTCCGATTGCATTGCTTCCGGCTGTCTTTGCAACCGAGTCAAACAATACGTCTACCGAAGGACAATGTCCGCTGACCTTAGCACCCTCACGGCACTCGACGAAATACTCTCCACCCCGCTTAACAAGCCTCATATGCTCGCTTCCGTTTGCAATAATAACCTTTCCCGGAGTAACCTTTTCGCCGTTTCTTCCTTCCACTACCGTCACCTGACACTGCGAATCAAGTCTCTGCGCATACATTGCCGTAAAGCCCGGAGGCATGTGCTGTACAACGACCACTCCGGGAATGTCGGGTCTGAAGCCCCTGACAACATTGTAGATTGCATCGGTTCCGCCTGTCGAGGCACCTATTGCTATAACCATATCACCATAGCTTCCTGTCGGGCGCTCAGGTACACTTACTCTTTCTCCGTGTATTCTCCGTCCGATTTTCGCCTTTGACGCAATCCGTATCTTTGTACACAGTTCATTAACAACAAAGGCCATTACCTGATCGGGTGAGGTTCCTCCCACCGGCTTATTTACGAATTCGACCGCTCCCGCATCAAGCGCTTCAAAAACAGCCATATTCACTGCACTTACGACTACAACCGGTAATGCATACTGCGGAAGAAGCTTCTTTAGAAACTCAATTCCGTTCATCCTCGGAAGCTCTATGTCCAAGGTCATAACATCAGGTCTGTATTTAATTATTGCATCCCTTGCCTCATAAGGGTCGCTGGCGGTTGCCACAACCTCCAAATCGGGATGCTGACTGATTCCGTTAACAAGAATCTCAGTAAAAAACTTTGAATCTTCAACTACCAATACTCGGATTGGACGCATTACCTTCTCCTTTCCATTAAGCCTGCTGCAATTTCCCGTCTGCACAGTAACAGGTTCCGTTTACTGCACCTTTCTGTATATCGACGGCTGTACATATTGTAAGCCCGGAGTCGCCTTGTCAATCGTCTCCGTCATCCCGACAAAAAGGAATCCGCCCGGAGCAAGATAATCGGTAACCTTTCTTATCAGCTCACATTTTGTCGGTTCATCAAAATATATCATCACATTCCGTAAAAAAACGATATGGAATTTTTTCTTGAAACTAAAGGTATTCATCAGATTGAAGGTCGCAAAGATTACTTCGTCACGTGTTTCCTTATTAATCTGATAGTTTCCGTCCTTCTGTCTTGTAAAATGTCTTTTTATCAGTCGGTTTTCAAGCTGCTCAACGCTCTCCGCGCTGTATATTCCCTCTTTTGCGCTACTCAGCGCCTTGGTGGAAATATCGGTTGCCAGCACCTTGGTATCCCATTTATCGCTGTCAAAACCGAAGAATTCCTTCAGCACCATAACTATGGAATAGGCTTCCTCACCCGTTGATGCGGCTGCCGACCATATCCTTATATCCCGTCCTGCTGCCTCCTTTTCCCTCAGATACGGAAGCGCTATCCGGTTCATATACTCAAAATGCGCATTCTCACGAAAGAAAAATGTATGGTTGGTGGTAAGCTGGTTAATAAGGAATTGTGCCTCTTCGCCATCCGGCTCCTGCTCTACCTTATTCATATATTCATCATAGCTTGTGTAGCCCTTCTGGGTAAGACGAACATCCAGTCTCCCGGAAATGAGCGTTCTCTTCTTTTCGAGATTGATTCCGTACCTCTGTTTCATGAAGCCGGCAATCCTTCTCAATTCAGCTTCTGATAGTATCACGTATCGAAATTCCTCCGTCTGTCCTAGTGTATTTAATATATCACTTTTCACTTATTATGTAAAGTACATTTTGTTTCTTTTTTTGTGTTGTTATTTTTCGTGAAACATGTATTTGCCCGTCACGCTTCTTAGACCAAAAAGTTTCGCTAATGTGGCAAAACGCCCCCGGCTGCGAACAATCGCAGACGGAGGCGTGTATAGCTTTATTTATTATTTTGTTATTCCATATTCCTCTGCCAGAGCCTTGAAGGAGGGCAATGCACGTTCAATCATATCATAATCTACACAATAAGCGATTCTGATATATCCCGCACAGCCAAAGGTTGAACCGGGAACCACCAGCAGTCTGTGCTCCTTAGCCTTCTGTACAAATGCTTTATCATCGGGCTCCGGAGTCTTGACAAAGAGGTAGAACGCTCCCTCCGGCTTAATGCACTCAAAGCCGTATTCGGTCAGTGTACCGTAAAGAAGCTCTCTGTTCTTATTATATATTTCTATATCTACCTTCGCATCCAGACATTTTGAAACCACCAGCTGCATAAGCGAGGGCGCATTAACATAACCGAGGATACGGTTTGCAACGCTTGCCGCTGCCGTAACGTCTTCAAAATCATCTACCTCTGACGGAATTACCAGATAGCCGATACGCTCTCCCGGAAGGGAAAGCGACTTACTGAAGGAGTAGCCAATAATTGTGTTCCTATAATAATGTGTCAAATAAGGTACGGTTGCACCGTCATAGGCAAGCTCTCTGTAAGGCTCATCCGAGAATATATAGATTGAGGTACCAAACTCCTCCTGCTTCTTTTCAAGGATTGCCGCAATTGCCTTTATCGTTTCCTCCGAGTAAATAACACCGGTCGGGTTATTAGGAGAGTTGATTATTACGACACGGGTTTTTTCGGTTATCTTTGCCTCGAATTCATCGAGCTTCGGCTGAAAGCTTGATGTATCAGGGGATACCTCAACAAGCACCGCATCAACATTGCTTACATAGCTTCTGTATTCACCGAAATACGGAGCAAAGGTAATTACCTCCTCACCGGGGTTAAGAAGTGTCTTCATCATGACATTCATTCCGCCTGCGGCGCCGACTGTCATAAGTATATTCTTTTCGGAAAACGCTGTATTAAATTCCCTGTTCAAATACTTCGCAACCTCTTCGCGCGCTTCACTGAAGCCCGCATTCAGCATATAGCCGTGAACATAATTTGCACTGTAGTTATCTATTATTTCTTTTATGGCTTCTTCAATCTCCTTCGGCGGAAGAACGCTCGGATTGCCGAGACTGAAATCATATACATTTTCCCTGCCGTAGACAGCTGCCATCTTCTTTCCTTCTTCAAACATGGCTCTTATTGCCGAGCCGTTTTTCACCATATCCTGCATTTTCTTTGAAATCATATTCGTAACCATGCCTTTCCCGCAGCCCGCATCTACAGACCCCGATTATCTCTACCATTATAACATTTCGCGGACATTCATCAACCCGTTTTTGCTATATTTCTCAACGAATTGAAGGTTTCGAATATATTTATTATTCCATAGCCCCATTCCCTGTTCGGACTTATTTCCCCGCGCCGCTGTGCCCCCTGATAAAGCAGCGACTTTATCACGGCTGTGGACATAATCAGTCTGTTCCCTTTTATGACTCCCCATTCAAGAAGCAGTGCTGCCACTCCTGCAGTATATGCGGATGAAATGCTGGTTCCCGAATATGCCGTATTTTCATATTCCTCCTCACCCGCCGCCCGCTCCCTGCGCAGCGGAATTGAGATTGCCACTCCCGGTGCGGTTATTCCCGGCACTATTACATTATCTCGCGAAAAACCTCTGGATGCCTCAATCCATCTGCTGCCCGAGACCGGGTCATATGCCGTCACTGTAAGAGGGGCTTCTGCATTTCCCGGGCCGCATACGGTAATATCAGGCTCAGATTCAAGAAAATATACCCTTCTGTTAATAAATTCCTTTATCGGAAGCCATATGTCAATTATCCCGCCTCTTGCACGGACATCGGTTATTATAAGCTGCCATACTCCCTCCGCAGGTGCCTCAAAGCGCAATGCCAGATGCGAGCTTCCGCTTCGGCTTTCAAAAACATGATAATCGGCATATATTGTTGTACGCTCGAAGATGTAGCTGAGTATTTCGCTTTTGTCACCGATATTGGTAAGTCTGCTTCTTTCACCGCCCGGTGTGATTATGTCAACCGAATATGCAGCCGCGGCGGCTTCCCACATTTCAAGCATAAAACCCTTCGTTCCGGCACTTACAAACAGCTCCGCACTGATACTGCCTCCGGGAACCGTGCTTATTCCGCCTATTGAATTCGCACTGTTTCCCGGTAAAATCCCCGGTACATCATATTTAAAAACAGCCCGAAAATGTGAGCCGGCATTTCCCTCATTACCGGCAGACGTAACAACGCACATTCCGTTATAGCCTGCTATGCTGCTCAGATACTCTTCAAGAAGACCGCTCCCGTCATGTCCGCCCTGATTGGTTCCGACTCCGAGGCAAATAACCATCGGCCTGTCTGCAATTATACTCCGGCGCAGCAGATATTTGACTGCAAGCATTATGTCATTCTCCTGATAACACACCGCGTCATCTGCAACATAATAATACTCGCGTAAATTGCGCTTTGCAGGCTTAAGCTTTACAACCATAATATCCGCAAGCGGAGATACTCCGGAAAAGCTTTCCTGCTCATTGCCTGCCGCAATTGCCGCCATAGCTGTTCCATGCCCGATTTCATCACGCTCCGGCACTATTTCATAAGGATTTTCCGACGCAAGCGCGCGGTTAATATCCTCTCTTTTATATTCACTTCCGTATAAAAAGCCCTCCGGCGGGGTTCCCTGTGCATCCGTCTGATCCCATATGGAAATAATCCTGCTCGTATTATCGCGGCGGACAAACAAATTGTTCTGATAATCGATTCCTGTATCAACTATTCCGATCATAACACCCTGTCCCCTCAGCTCAAGAGCCGGCTGCTCCCTTACCCTCAGTACCCCGCCCTGCTCAAGACTTACATAATCCATAAGTCCGTACAGCTTCGGAAAAATCCCGTTACTGTATCTGAAGCTCTGAAGATTATCATAATAATAATGTACAACCGCATATTTCGTATCAATCTGCTGGACACAATCGGGTCTGTAAATCTCCTCAAGCCTGCTGAGATACCCGTCATATTGAAGAAAAAAGTCAACCGTGTCCTCTGACGTAATTATTTCTCTGCATTCCGCCATCCTAATCCCCATTTCTGAGCGACCTGTCGCGAGGAATATCGCAATGGCTATTTGTTCTCGCTCGTAAACAAACAGCCGCGTCTTACCATTATATGCACAGAGCGGCTGAAGGGTGTATTAATACATTAATGAACAAAGAGTTCCGCGCAAGCGGGAACTCTCGCGCCGAGCGCGGTCGCAAAAGCGACATTTTTCCAAACGCGCGAGTGCGCATCCTCGCGGAGCTTTTTAACTTTATAGGAAAGAACTTTCCTATAAAGTTAAAAACAGGGTACCGCTTTTGCGATACCCTTAAACTCATTTCTTATACCATGAATTTGTCATGTACGGCATTCATTGCCTGATTTGCATATGCCTCATCAATAAGAACCGTTATCTTAATCTCTGATGTAGAAATCATCTTGATATTGATGCCCGCATCATAGAGAGCCTCGAACATCTTTGCTGCAACACCTGCATTTGATGTCATTCCGGCACCTACTACAGATACCTTTGCAACCTCGCGGTTCACATCGATATGATCGCAGATGAGACTGGTCTGTCTGTGTCTCTCCATTGTTGCAAGTGCTTCTTCAACATCATCCTCGCTGATGGTAAAGCTGATATCCTTCGTGCCGTTACGTCCTATTGACTGAAGAATGATGTCCACGTTAATGTTGTGATTTGCAAGATGATTAAAGAGCTTAAAAGCAACTCCCGGCTGGTCCTGAAGTCCAACCACCGCAATACGTGCACAATTCTTATCACAAGCAACTCCGCTTATCAGCATTTTTTCCATTTTAGCATCCTCCTTAACTACTGTACCCTCTGTATTATTTAAACTTGAACGAACAACCAGCTGTACGCCGTATTTCTTAGCCATTTCAACCGAACGGTTATGAAGCACTCCCGCACCTAAGGATGCAAGCTCAAGCATCTCATCATAGGTGATTTCATCGAGCTTCTTTGCTGTCTTTACGATTCTGGGATCACAGGTAAATACACCGTCAACATCCGTATAAATCTCACACATATCTGCTCTGAGAGATGCTGCCAGAGCTACAGCTGTTGTATCAGAGCCGCCTCTTCCGAGAGTGGTAACATTGTCTGCCTTGTCAACGCCCTGGAAACCGGTTATGATAACAATTCTTCTGGCATCCAGCTCTGCCTTGATACGTTCGGTGTCAATCTTCTTCAGCCTTGCATTACCATAGTCTGATGTGGTGTGCATGGCAACCTGAAATGCATTGAGAGAAACCGCAGGCACTCCGAGGCTTGCCATCGCCATTGACATAAGCGATACCGAAATCTGCTCTCCCACGCTTACAAGCATATCAAGCTCACGCTTGGGGGGATTGGGATTAATATCCTTTGCCTTAGCAATAAGCTCATCTGTGGATTTTCCCATTGCCGATAAAACAATTACAAGATCATGTCCCTTCTTATAATCCTCGATGCAACGCTTTGCTACATTAAAAATCCTTTCTTTATTTGCGACGGAGGTTCCGCCAAACTTTTTTACTATCAGCATTTTGACTCCATTCCGCCGATATCAATGCGATAACGGCAATTTTGATTTAACGTACACGCAGTGCATAGCAGCCTGATATCCGCTTATTTACAGCTTTAATCTCTGCGATGTAATTCTTACTATATTATATAACACAGCTTTTTTAACGAACATGGCATATATCCATATAAATATTGCAAAAACTGCTTATATACTAAATAATCTGTCTATCAGCTTATACCCCTCGGGAATTACCAGTCCCGACGCCTTTGCTGATTTCTCATTGTAGGTATTAATGGCCTTTCGCTCCGCACCGCTGTCATAGAGCATGAACGGAACCGGATCGGAGGTATGTGTACGGCACCATATCGGTGTGGGATGATCCGGAAGCACAAGCATACGGTATCTGACTCCCTGCTTATCGAGCGCTTCCTTTATCGGACGTATGACTCTGCCGTCAAGATTCTGTATTGCCTGAATCTTACGTTCTATACTTCCCTGATGACCCATTTCATCCGGTGCTTCCACATGTACATATACAAAATCATAGCCCTCGCCAAACAGCCGCACCGCCGCTTCTGCCTTACCCTCATAATTGGTATGCAGAGTTCCGTCGGCACCGTCAACGAGCTCAACCTTCATTCCTGCTCCTATTGCAATTCCCTTGAGCAGGTCAACCGCCGAAATCATTGCTCCCTTATGTCCGGTCTTGCCCTCAAAGGAGCACAGTGCAGGCTTTGTTCCCGCGCCCCAGAACCATAAGGAATTCGCCTTATTTAATCCTTTTTTTGCTCTTTCGATATTTAAGGGATGATTATTGAGCACCTCATAGCTCTTTTTCATCATCTCACGCAGCATTTCCTGCTCAGGCAGATATTCTCCGATTACTCTTCCGGGAATGTCATGCGGCTGTGCCAGCTGAACAACCTCACCGCCCGACCATATCAGACAATGTCTGTAGCTGGTTCCGAGATACAGAGAGAACGGCGGCTTTATTATTTCCGCTTTTACTGCCTCAAGCAGTACCGCACAATCCTCTGTCGAAATTTCACTCGAGCTGTGGTCCAGTATCGTTTTTTCCTCATACGGCAGGTCATCATCCGACAAAGTCACAAAATTACATCTTATCGCAATATCGTCCTGCTCCATATCAACACCTATGCTAAGAGCTTCCAGCGGTGAACGTCCCGAGTAGAATTCCTTTGGATTATATCCAAGCACCGCCAGATTGGCTGTATCACTTCCCGGCTTCATACCCTCCGGAATATTTGCTGCCATTCCGAGCTCCGACTTTTCGGCCAGCTCGTCCATCATCGGTGTTTCGGCAGCCTCAAGTGGCGTCTTTCCGCCAAGCTCCTCAAGCGGCTCATCTGCCATTCCGTCACCGAGAATAATAATATATCTCATATCAGCACTATTTTTCAATCTAATCTCCATTCCTTTAAAAATCAACTCTGATTCTGTTTATCACATTAAGCTGTTCAGCCTTCTTCGCGAACTCAGCTTCATTTACGGGACCGGTAACAAAAGCAAACTCTTCTGCTTTCAGGCTGACTGTCTCGCTGATTTCGAAAAGGTCCTCCGCCTTTTCTTTATCTGCTGCAGGAACTCTTACAAAGAATTTGTTGAGTAAGGAATCCTTACTTTCAAGCTCAAGCTTATCACGCTTCCAGATTGTCACAACATTGATATGTCTGTGCTTTGCAGCCTCAACAATATCTCCCACCACTGCACTTGCGGTGGGAAGCTTTCCTGCGCCGCTTCCGTAGAACATAACATCACCCACGGCATTACCCGTAACCATAATGGCATTGAAAACGCCGTTTACGTGGTACAGCTGACAATTGTCACGAAGCATATACGGTGCAACCATTGCATAGGTCTTTCCCGCATTTCTCTTAATAACACTGAGAAGCTTTATATTTGCCTTAAGCTCCTTCGCATACGCAATATCATCAGCGGTAATTCCGGTAATTCCCTCGGTATAAATATCCTCACAGTCAATCTGTCTCTGATTTGCCAGAGAAGCAAGAATTGCCGTCTTTCTTGCCGCATCAAGCCCCTCGATATCAGCAGCGGGATTACGCTCCGCATAACCGTTGTTCTGTGCCTCCGAAAGCGCAGCCTCGAAATCCATTCCTTCGTCACGCATTCTCGTAAGAATGTAGTTTGTAGTACCGTTAATAATACTTCTCATGCTCAGAATGTCATCTGCCGTAAGTGAACGGTTGAGAGGTCTGATAATCGGAATACCACCGCCCACACTCGCCTCAAAGAAGAAATTCGTCTTATTCTCTGCCGCAATCTCAAGAAGCTCAGCTCCGAAACGTGAAACAAGCTCCTTATTCGAAGTACAAACTGCCTTTCCCTTTAACAGGGCTTTCTTAATAAATGTGTAAGCAGGCTCAGAACCGCCCATGGTTTCTGAAATAATATCAACCTCAGGGTCATTCAGTATAATGTCGAAGTCGTGAACCAGGACCTTGCTTACGGGGTCTCCCGGGAATTCGCGTAAATCAAGAACATATTTAACCTCAAGAGGCTCCCCCGCACAACTTGCAATATAATCACGGTTCATTTTAAGAACCTCATAAACACCTGAACCAACTGTTCCGTAGCCTAAAATCGCAACCTTCATATCATTAACCTCCGTTCTGAAGCGTATTGTACTATTCACGTCCAAGTATCTTAAGCAGGCTTACGCCCTTAATCGCTTCTATTGAATCAATCATCGCACTGACCTCACAGGTCTCGGGCAATATCTCAATACCCAGTGTAATAGAAGCTATACCGCCCAGCGGAATACTTTGATGTATAGTCAGAATATTTGCTTTTTCCTTTGCTATCTCATTAAGAACCTCCGATAATACTCCGGGCTCATTATCAAGCTGCAGCATCAGATTGATTGTTTTTCCGCGGTTATTCTCGTGAAACGGAAAAATATCATCTTTATATTTGTAAAATGAGCTGCGGCTTATGTCGACCGCCTCCGTAGCCTCCTGAACCGTCATTACCTTTTCGGAATCCAGCAGACGCTTTGCTTCTATAACCTTAAGAAGCACCTCCGGAACAGCTTTTTTTCTTACGAGATAGTATTTATCCTTCTCACTCATAAACCCTCTTTTCTGGAAAATGTATGTCTGAAAAATACATTTGTCCGCGTCTTGAAGAAATGATAGCATAAAATTATCCGGAACGCAATTGCCAATATGCACAATTTCATTCCGGATACCTATTTCTATTTATTCATTTTGTCTAAAACACTCTGTACCGCTGCGTCAAGCTGGTTATCGTATTCGCGCTTTGATGCCAGTATCTGCTTAAGCTCAGCATCAAGCTCAACCTCAATATCAGGTGTTATGCCCTTTCCGTGAATACATTCACCATTCGGCAGAAAATACTGTGATACCGTAAGCTTAACTGCCGAACCGTCAGAATTAATCGGGTAAAGCGACTGCACAATTCCCTTTCCGTAGCTTTGCGTTCCGACAATTGTTGCTGCACCGTAATCCTGAAGTGCTCCGGAAAAAATCTCAGATGCACTTGCAGAGGTGCCGTCAATCAGTACGGCAAGTGGCTTATCGAATTTCTCGGCTGTTTTTGAATACTGATCCTCGCGAACACCGTATTTATCCTCGGTATAAACAAGAAGCCTGTCATTTTCAATCAAAATGTCCAGCATATCGACAACAACATCATAAAGACCGCCCGGATTACCTCTCAGGTCTATTACAAGTCCCTGCATTCCCTGTGCTTCCAGATCCTTTAAGGCAGTCCTAAACTGCCCGGTTGTTGTTTCACTGAATTCGGAAACGGATATATATCCGACATTGCTCTCCAGCATCCTGTGTGTGACATACGGAGTTTCTATTTTCGCTCTTGTAATTGTAAGATCAATATATTCCGGTTCATTCTCCCGGGCAACCGTAATTACGACCTGCGTACCGGCTTCGCCCTTCATCTTTGCAACTACTCCGGTAAGGTCCTGACCTACAATGTCCTCGCCGTCAACCTTTACTATAATGTCACCCGGCAGCATTCCGGCATTATACGCCGGACAATTCTCAAACGGATTTACAACCGTAATAATCATTGTCGACATATTCTGCGATACAGAGGCCCCGATTCCGCAGTAAATACCGCTTGTGGATTCAAGCAGCGAGGAATACTCCTCAGGCGAATAGTAGGTTGAATACGGGTCGCCGAGACTCGCAACCAGTCCGTAAAGCATTCCCTCATAGATGGTATCGGCATCAACCTCATTAAAAAAGCGGTTATTAATCAGATAATTTATCGTCTGGAACTTTTCATTGAACAGCTCTGCTGCCTCATCCGACTGTTCCGAAGCAGCCTCATTTCCGAGTGAGGGCTTTGTCTGCGACTGTGAGGGAAGCTGCGCGGGTATATTGGCGCTGATATTATTTTCGCTGCCGTTTCCGCCCTTCTCGGCTGCTGCCCCGATACGACCTCCAAGCGTATACGCTCCGAATATCAGAGCAATTATTACTAATGCTCCGGCAAGCCCGGTAGCAATGCCGGCCAAAAACTTCTTATTCATATCTTCCTCCCATTGAGGCTAACCTCTTATTCAAGATGACTTATATACGGAGCAGGATCGACAAATGTACCGTTTACCTTAATTGCAAAATGCAGATGAGGTCCCGTTGATACACCTGTTGAACCAATGAGTCCCACAATTTCACCCTGCTTTACATAATCACCCTCCGAAACCAGAGTCTTGGAGCAGTGGCAGTATACGGATACAAATCCCGGCTGATGCTCTACCCTGACATAATTACCTGCGGATGAGGTATATCCTACAGACTCAACGACACCTGCCAGTACCGAAACTATCGGGGCACCGAACTCTCCGCCTATATCCCAGCCCTTATGAAAGGTTGAAGCACCTTTTGTGGGGGCTTTACGCGGACCGAACTTTGAATAGGTTCTGTGATCTCCCGGCAGTGGCCATATCATATGATAAATATCAGTCTCATCGGTAAGTACAACATCCTTTATTGCATTTGCATCGTACTTTTTAGCAGCCTCCGCCTTTGCCGCGGCTTCTCTTGCCGCCTTTTCGGCTGCCAGACGTTTTTCCTCTTCTATACGACGCAGACGTTCCTCTTCTTCCTTACGCTTGCGTTCTTCTTCCTCAAGCCTCTTCTTCTCATCCTCTTTAATCTGCTCTATTGTCATCTCCTGACTGCTTATCTCGGAAATGTACGTAAACAGAAGCTCATCCGTTATTCCTATCTGCTCGGTGTATTTCTCAATCTCAGCAGTCTTAAGCGCCATAAGATCTTCAACCGAGGCCTTAGCCAGCTGCTCGTTTTCCTGTAAAAGCCTCAGCTCCTCAAGTGACGCCTCCAGATATGCTTCCTTTTGTATAACATTTTCCTTAGCTGCCTCATATCGCTCAAGAAGGCTGTTATCATATTCGGTTATTCCCTGAACATATTCAAACTGATTCAGCATATCCGCAATACTTCCTGAATTGAGCAGAACATCCCAGTATGTGGTTTCACCATTCTCATACATATACTGTATGCGGCGTTTCATAATATCATACTGGTCTGCTTCCTTTTGCTTTGCTTCCTCCAAGTCAAGTCTTGTCTGTTCAAGCTCCTCCTCGGTTTCCGCAATGGTCTGCTGAAGCTCGAAAATGCGCAGTGAAATGTCATTGAGCTGTAAATCAAGCTCAACTATATACTGCTCTATATTTTCCTTTGATTTCTTGTATTCCTCAAGTAAAGCTTCGGTCTCAGCCTTCTGCTTCTCATATTGCTCTTTAAGGTCCTCAGCTGCCTTAAGCTTCTCCTCATACTCGGCAACAGGGTCCTTTTTTTCAGTATCCGCCGCCACCCTTAGCACGGCAAACGGCGATATTACCAATGCAAAAATAAGCAGAACCGAAACAATCTGTCCCAGCCTCTTTCTCATTAATTCACCTCAATTTTTCTAAGCTGTCTGCGTAATGTCATATTACTGCCGATAAAACCGATACCAACGCCGAGAATCAACAGCATGGGAATAAGCTTACCGGTTATTTCACTGATATCCAGAAAACTCACAATGTTAAATATCGATGAGAAGTTTTCCTCAAGCAGAACAATAATCCTGCCATATGCAAAATGAAGCACAACAAGCGGAATGGCAGCTCCGACAAAGCCGATAATAATTCCCTCGACAATATACGGAATCCTGATAAAATAATCCGACGCTCCGATAAGCTTCATTATTGAGATTTCCTGCCTTCGCACGGATACTCCCGTTGAAATCGTAATACTGATAAGGAATATGGATACCGCCAGAAGTATAACAATAATTGCTACCGAAACAACGCCGATAATGCTGTTAAAGCCTGACAGGCTGTCGGCAATCTCCTCTGCATCGTTTACCTTTCTGATGCCCTCCATGCTCTCCAGATACCTGACAAGCGAATCCTGCATGCTTACATCATTAAGATAGATAACGTATGAAGCCGAATTTTCAAGCGGATTATCATCTCCGAAGGTTTCGATAAGCTCGGGACTAAGCTTATCCGCCTTATATTGCTCCCACGCAGCCTCCGCCGAAATAAACTCAATCTGCGCCACCTCCGCGCGCTGCTTTATCTTATCCCCGATTTCAATGATTTCGTCATCACTGATTCCGTTATCAAAAAATACGGTTACACCTACCGAGGTCTCAGCCTCACGAACCATGTACTCAAAATTCTCAAGAACAAAATAAAATATACCGAACAGGAAAAGGCATGCCGACATAGTAGCGATTGAAGCCAGAGAAAACATCTTGTTACGCCCGATGTTCTTCAGTCCCTGTCCCATTCCGTAAAAAAAGGTTCTAATTTTTTGCATGTGAGTATCCGCCCTTTTTATTATCACTTATGAGAACACCTTTATTCAGTGTCACTACACGCTTTTGCATCATATCAACAACTTCTTTGTTATGGGTAACAACAATAACCGTCGTTCCGCGCCTGTTAACCTCCTCAAGAAGACGCATTATCTCCCAGGAATTCTTAGGGTCAAGATTTCCCGTCGGCTCATCGGCAAGAAGAATTACGGGATTGTTTACCAGTGCACGTGCCAGTGCAACTCTCTGCTGCTCTCCGCCCGACAGCTCATCGGGATAGGCATCAAGCCTCTCGGAAAGCCCCATTATCGACAATACTCTCGGAACCTCTCTCTTAATAATTCTGGCCGGGGTCTCTATAACACGCTGCGCAAATGCAACATTATCGTAAACCGTTCTGTCCGGCAAAAGCCTAAAGTCCTGAAATACAACACCGATACCTCTGCGATGCTTTGCTATATTGCGGTGCTTGAGTCTTGAAAGATCCTTTCCTGCAACATATATTTTCCCCTTTGAGGGACTTATTTCTTTCAGAAGCATTTTTATCAGTGTTGATTTACCTGAGCCGCTGCTTCCGACTATAAAAACAAATTCTCCCTTTTTAACCTCAAGATTGAGATTTTTTACAGCATGCACACCCTCAACATAATCCTTGGTAACATTCTCAAGGAGTATAACCGGCGGCTCTATATCTTCACCGGCAGCTCTTGCCAGATTGTATTCATCCATCCGTCATCCATACCTTTCCTGCAGCCACTTACCATATACTCTGCCCGGCTGCACAATAGCAAATAAGCAACACCCTTAAATTTCCCGAAAAAATCAGAAAAGGGTCGCTTCGAAAACCGGTATATTATTAACTGACTCCCGATGCGACCCTTAATATTAAAACTCCATATTTTCCATATATTTCATATATTTAACAACCATAAGAGCCATCTTGAAGGTAATAGCGTCTTCAAAGACTCTAAGGTCAAGATTCGTGCTCTTCTGAAGCTTGTCCAGTCTGTATACAAGGGTATTACGGTGTATATAAAGCTGTCTGGAGGTCTCAGATACATTAAGATTGTTCTCAAAGAATTTATTAATGGTTGTTAATGTCTCCTCATCAAACTCATCAGGTGACTTTCCGTCAAAGATTTCCTTAATGAACATCTTGCACAGAGGCATGGGAAGCTGATAAATCAATCTGCCGATACCAAGATTGCTGTAGGCTACAACACTGCGCTCGCTGTAGAAAATCTTTCCGACATCAAGTGCCATCTTTGCTTCTTTATATGACCTTGAAACATCCTTAATCTCATTTACAATCGTACCGAATGCAACATGTACCTTTGACATTGCCTCGGTATTCAGCATATCGAGAATAACTCTGGCAACCTTTTCCATATCCTCGTAGCTCTCGTTCGGCTTGAGCTCCTTTACAAGGATAATATTCTTCTCATCAACCGCAGTGATAAAGTCCTTTGTCTTTGTTGTTGCAAAAAGAGTTCTTACTGTCTCTAATGCTGTTGTATCCTTCTCCGTGCGTGTTTCAATAATGAAAGCAACACGTCTTGCATCGGTTTCAATATGAAGCTTCTTTGCTCTGTTATATATATCAACCAGCAGAAGGTTGTCAAGCAGAAGATTCTTGATGAAGTTGTCCTTGTCGTAACGCTCCTTGTAAGCAACAAGAAGATTCTGGATATGGAATGTAACCATCTTGCCTACCATATAGACATCATCCGAATCACCCTTCACAAGCAGTATATATTCAAGCTGCTGCTCATCGTATATCTTAAAGAACTGGTATCCCTGTAATACCTGGCTGTCTGCAGGTGAATCCACAAAGGCAAGTACGGCACTTTCATACTCATCAGCATTCGACATCGTTGATGCCAAAGCCTTTCCCTCCGTATCCATTACACATATATCTATTCTAGTAATTGACTTAAGACCCTCTATTGTATTCTGGAGAACCTGATTGGATATCATAATACGCACACACCTTTCTGAAAAATATCACCATATGCTGTAATTTTATCACTAATCTTCGTTATTGTAAACTAAAAAAAGTGTGAAAAAAACGGATGGCACTCTGTTGAATGCCATCCGCATAACCGGCATAACGCCGTGTATAAGCAACGCTATTAGTGAGTGATAACCTGCTCGGTCTCCTTATCAAATACGTGCATCTTGCTAAGATCCATAGCAACTCTGATCTTATCGCCGGGTCTTGCAGTTGTACGAGGATTAACTCTTGCAGTAATCTCATAGTTATCAACATCAAGATAAAGGAATACTTCTGCACCAAGAAGCTCGTATACTCTTACAGTAACGTCGATAGCACTCTCAGGTGAATTGCTGATGAACATTTCCTCATCCTTGATATCCTCGGGACGAATACCGAGAACAACAGTCTTGCCTTCATAGCCTGCAGCAAGAAGCTTCTTACCCTTTAACTCAGGGATAACAATGGTGTTTGAACCAAATGTTAATGTAGCCTGGTTTCCGTTGTTTCCAACAACGCAATCGATGAAGTTCATCTGAGGTGATCCCATGAAACCTGCAACGAAGAGGTTGTTAGGCTGATCGTAAAGGTTCTGAGGAGTATCAACCTGCTGAATGAGACCGTCCTTCATAACAACGATTCTGGTACCGAGTGTCATAGCCTCTGTCTGATCGTGTGTTACGTAGATGATGGTTGTCTCAAGTCTCTGGTGAAGCTTTGAAATCTCGATACGCATCTGTACACGAAGCTTAGCGTCAAGGTTTGAAAGAGGCTCGTCCATAAGGAATACCTTAGGATTACGAACAATCGCACGACCCATAGCAACACGCTGTCTCTGACCACCTGATAAAGCCTTCGGCTTACGATCAAGGAGATGCTCGATATCAAGAATCTTAGCTGCTTCATGAACTAACTTATCTATCTCAGCCTTAGGAGTTTTTCTAAGCTTAAGACCGAATGCCATGTTATCATATACTGACATATGAGGATACAGAGCGTAGTTCTGGAATACCATCGCAATATCTCTGTCCTTAGGCTCAACGTCGTTCATCAGCTTATCGCCAATCCATAACTCACCCTGTGTAATCTCTTCAAGACCTGCAATCATACGAAGTGTAGTAGACTTACCACATCCTGAAGGTCCAACGAAGATGATAAATTCCTTATCCTGAATCTCAAGGTTGAAATCCTTAACTGCTACGAAACCGTTAGGGTACACCTTCTGAATATTCTTCAGTGATAAACTTGCCATAACTTTTCCTCCTAATATTAAACTATTTTCCCAAACTCCGAATGTCGGAGCATTTGACTACCTATGTATGTTGTAATCATACACTAATCCGACCTTAAATGCCATATCTTTATTCACCAAATTATATTTTATGGTTTTGTGTATTTTGTATAATGCTTCTACATTTTTTATTATTTGTCTGCAATTTTAACAAAATTAATACTTCCTACTGTTTATATTCAATAAAACCTTCACCCATAACCTCTCTTACATCGCTTATGGTAACGAATGCCGATGGGTCAATTTTGTATACAATATCCAGTACTTCCACCATTTCCTTCTTTGACACGACACAGTAAAGGACATTTTTTCCTGTTCCGGAATACATTCCGGTAGCAGAAAGTCCCGTAACACCCCTGTCAAGCTTAACCAGAATTTCATCCGCAATCTCACGGTATTTGTCCGATATAATATATGCACTTTTTGCAAATTTAAGACCTGCAAGCAGTCCGTCGGACACCTTCGCGGTAATATATACGGCAATAATTGCATAAAGCGCTTTATTTATGCCGAATATTATCGCACCGGCAGCTACAACCGCGCTGTCAATAACCATCAGAAGCTGCGGTACCGAATAATACGGCTTTTTCTTGTGTACCAGCATACCGAGCATATCCGTTCCGCCTGTCGTTGCTTTTGTAAGAAATACAAGTCCGATTCCTACACCGCTTATTATTCCGCCGAAAACCGCCGACAGAAGATGATCGCCCTCACACACGGGCGTAACCGGCAATATATATATGAAAAAGGTCAGCGCTACGGTAGCAAAAAGAGTTCTCGCCACATATTTAAAGCCAAGCACCTTAAAGGATACAAGAAAGAGCGGCAGGTTGAACAGGATGTTTGTAATCCAAACCGGAATTCCGCCGTCAACAACATCAAAGGTAAGATGCTTTATTACGATACCGATACCCGTTACGCCTCCCGTTACAAGCTCCATGGGGTCATATATCATATTGACACCCACTGCCATAAGAAAGGTTCCGATAAGTATCAGCAAGGTATCCCTGACCTTGCTTCTTTTTAATAATATATCCATTTTCCCCTCCCATATAAACCGCAATTCATTTCACTATTCGGATTCCGTAAGCCTGTAAACACCCTTTATGTAAACAGTCAGCTCCCCCGATGCCGTGATTCCGCTCCCATTCTCCGGAGCGAGAAAAAGATTATATAATACGGTCGAAGTCCCCTGTGAAAACATTTCTCCGCCCGTAAGACTTATAAGACCGTTCCCCGTAACCGTCGCATTTCCCGAATAAACGATGAGCTCGCTGCCCTCGTCAAGCCAAAGCTTGTCTCCGCGTGACAGACTAAGCTTTTTGAAGCAATACGCCGCCGAATCACCTTCAAGCTGCGCAAGTCTTTCCTCAAGATAGCTGAGGGAAATCAGCGGATCTCCCTGCGTTCCCGGCTCCGCAGAGCCCGCTCCGAATATCGTACCCGCTCCGAATGCCGTCATTGCAACCACAAATATAATAATGAAGCCTGCTATTTTACTTTTCATATGTCCCTGACCTCCGTTTTGCACCGCATCTAATATACATAATGATACAGCATTGCCGAAAGTGCAGCCGTATCCGCTTCACTTCTTTCATTCCCCGATATAACCGGCGCAACCGTACTGATAACCCGCTCTTCATTCAGATTATCATAGACATCAAGATATCTCAGACGCTCTGCAACTGTTCTGTTTGTTACCGCGTCGGCAAGAAGCTTCTCCAAAAATGCCTTTACACTTCCGCAGCTTTCCGGACTCCAGTTCTTTACCTGTTCTTCGGTAACCGCGTATCTAAGGGCTGTTTCCTCGTAAGACCGGTCCTCCGGTTCATATAAAAGACAGAAGTCCTCAAGCGGCACTGCCGTATATGATAAAATATTAAAGCTTATCAGCTCACTCAGCATGCGGCATCCCGCCTCAAAAGCACGCTCATCATGATAATATCTGTAAAGCTCGGAAAAGGTAACGGTCTGAGGCAGCTCAATATTCGTCTCCGCCAGCTCCCTGTACAGCTGACTACTCATTGTATAGGATATCTCCACCGGAATTTTAACCATGATAAGCTCCCCGGCAATACAATCCAGAATTTCGATTGCCATGTACTCAACCTCTCCGGTTTCGGTATTATATCCGTACAGCAGATCAAGCGTCGTAAGTGCCGGAAGCTCACTGATTTTTCCCTTGCCCTCAGCCTTAGTAATTTCCTCTGCCGCGCGGGCTTTTATTTCGGAAGTATCGACCCTGAGCAGTGAAACTCCGAAAAGTCCTGCTGCAACAGCTGCCGTGATTATCAGTATATCCAGTATAAAGCTTAAGAATACATTTGTTTTTCTTCTTTTTCTTTTCATCGGTTTCCCCCTAATCCAAACAAAAATATATCACAGCGAACCCTTTATTGCAATGAGACAGATTATTGTGCTAATATGGTAAAGTAACCGGGTAATTCCCGTTCGAAGGAGGAGGTTTCTTTCATGTCAGAGAAGAAAAACGTTTTAATTACCGGTGCATCAAGAGGCATCGGACGTGCGACTGCGCTTCGCTTTGCGCGCGGCGGCTTTAACCTGATAATCAATTCAAAAAGCGGCGGTTTTCCTCTTGACTCACTAAAGGAGGAAATCCTGTCTCTCGGCAGCGAATGCCTCGCAGTCAAAGGAGATGTCGGCGATTCGGATTTCGTACACTCAATGGCGGCAGAGGGTATCGGTCGTTTCGGCAGCATAGATGTTCTTGTAAACAATGCCGGCATTTCCTATATTGGTCTTATTCAGGATATGAGCCGCGAGGACTGGCAGAGGATACTTAATACAAATCTCTCCTCCGTGCATTACTGCTCACAGGCCGTAATTCCGCACATGCTGAGGTCACAATCCGGACATATTATTAATGTATCATCAGTCTGGGGAAACCGCGGAGCTTCCTGCGAGGTGGCCTATTCCGCAACAAAGGGCGGAATCAATGCTTATACCAAGGCACTTGCAAAGGAGCTTGCGCCCTCGGGAATATCCGTTAATGCAGCTGCCTTCGGATTTATTGATACCGATATGAACAAGGGCTTTGACGCTTCCGAGCGTACTGCCCTATTTGAAGAAATCCCGAGCGGCAGACCCGGAACCCCCGAGGAAGCTGCCGAGCTAATATATTCCCTTGCAAATCAGTCGCCCTACTTTACCGGTCAGATCGTAACCCTTGACGGTGGCTGGACAGTCTGAAAATCACGGAGGATTTATGGAAGCCTTTATCAGAGAATTTAAAAGAAAGCTGCTCAGCTTTATTCATAATACCGAATACCGGCTCGAACGCATGCGCCTTGAGCCGCTCTTAAAGAACTATGACCCGCGCATTTGCAGCAATAATATGAAGCCCGCTTACTTTTCGGAAGGGGCACCGCTGACAATTGCCTTTGTTATTACGCGCCTTGTACGCTTCCACGGCGGTCAGACCTCCGTTCTCCGCCTCGGAACACAGCTCTCAAGGCTCGGATACAATGTGGTTTACACCGTATATAAGCAGCAAAGCGTCGAGGAAATGAAGCTTTGTGCCGAATCTAATCTGAAAAACTTTGAGGGACAGCTTATTCCGCTCAAAACGTATCGCCGCGGAATACGCAGTAAAAAATATCAAATGCCGGATATTATTACCGCAACCTCATGGGATACGGTTTCATATGTTAAGCCGTTTAAAGCTTATAAAATGTACTTCGTGCAGGATTATGAGCCGTACTTTTACCCCTTCGGCGAGCGCTTCCTTATGGCACGCAGCACCTATGAGCAGGGCTTACACATGGTTAGCCTCGGAAGCTGGAATAAGGAGATGATAGAAAAGAACTGTACGGTCATTTCTCCGGCAGACACGGTTTCTTTCCCTTATGAGCGCTCCGAATACAGCTCCTGCGGACGTGATTATGATTCATATCCCTTAAAGCGCAAGCTGACCATCGCCGTTTATCTTAAGTTTTACGGAAAGCGCCTTCCCAATCTTATACCCATGATGCTTTCAAATACCGCAGACAAGCTGAAAAAACGCGGTATAGAGCTTGAGGTGCTCTATTACGGTGAGGCTAAAACCTTTAAGGCGCGCGGCGGCAGAAACCTCGGAATGCTTAGCAAGGAGGAGCTTAACGCGCTCTATAACAGGGCGGATTTCGGACTGGTAGCTTCCATGAGCAATATATCTCTCGTGCCCTATGAAATGCATGCAACCGGACTCCCTGTAATTGAATTTGCCGACGGAACATATCCCTTCTTCTTCCCCGGGGACACCGCTCTCCTGACAAGGATTGGCGAAACGGATATTGCAGACCTTCTGATTAATGCAATAAACAGTCCCGACAGTCTTCGCCGGATGAGCCAAATAGCCGCCGAATATATGAACAGTCTCAGCTGGGAGCGTACCGGAAGAGAGTTTGATGAAATCGTGCGAAGAAATTCCGAAGTATAGAAGTGGGGAATAGTGTGAAAAATCATATACTATGATTTTTCACACGGCTATTTGTTCCTGAGCGAAAACAAATAGCCATTGCTATATTCCTCGCGATAAGTCGCTCAGAAATGGGGATTAGTGTGAAAAATCATATACTATGATTTTTCACACGGCTATTTGTTCCTGAGCGAAAACAAATAGCCATTGCTATATTCCTCGCGATAAGTCGCTCAGAAATGGGGATTAGTATGAAAAATAAGGAACGCATAA
>JAZNKQ010000005.1:0-8124 GCA_045578645.1 Lachnospiraceae bacterium | reverse complement strand
CTTTTTGAGCCCTCAAACAAATCTGCCTTAAAATCAGCACGAAGTCCGTAGCACATAGCCATTGTTCCGCTGTCAACTATTTCACGAAGCTCATCCACCTGTGCTCTGGTCAGAAACTGTGCTTCATCGATTATGATATTGTCATAATATGTCGGGGATTCCGGAAGGGCATCTCTTAATGTCTGGTCCGGCTTTATGAGAATTGCCTCAGCAGATAAGCCCGCTCGCGATTTAATGATATTGGCACCGTCGCGGGTGTCAATGCTCGGCTTAACCAACGCAACCTTCTTTCCCTTATCCTCAAAATTAAACCTTGTCATCAATGCATTCGCAGTTTTACTTGCACCCATTGCACCATAATAGAAATATAGCTTCATAATCTTCTCCATTCCGTGAACATTTTCGTGAACCGGCAAATCTCAGGAATCCTCCCTCAATACATCAATTTGCCCATCTTTTTTAATTATACCAAATTAATCCGCAATGTCTACAGCATTTCCCTTTAAAGAGCAAAACAAAAACAGAAAGACGATGCCTTACGGCACCGCCCCTGTGTTATCATCAAATATATTTTTCGCTAAAGCGTTTTCCGCCTTTTCCCTTTATGTACATATACATTAATATCGTAATAATTATCATCACTGCATCAATAATGCAATACAGCATTTCAACGCTCATCAGCTCTTCCGTTACCAGACTTAATACAACCATGGCGATTGTGATACCCATTCCGGTAAACATGGCAAGCATCAGACTTGCTCCCTGCTTAACCGCTGAAGTTTCACTAATCCAGTCCAGTCTTGTAAACCTCAGATTGTAAAGCACACCGTAAAAGCCCGATAAAACACTTAATACAACAGGTGTCAGAATAATAAGTACCGAAAGCAGTACTCCGCCCTTAATAAAGAATGCAACAAAGGCTGAAATAAGAATTGTAGGCGGTACACATATATAAATATGAGCCTTTACCTTAGCCATCAAAACATCACTGCCGCAGATAGGTGATGAAAGAAGAATCCAGAGATTATTTCCCTCAAGTGAAATCGACGGTGCCGAAACACTGTTTATTGATGATATAAAGCATACGACCGGAATTGCAAATACGGAAAGCATCTTAAAGGTTACGCTGTCAACTCCGCTGATAAATTCAACAATCGTATCGTAATTAAAAATCGCCACAACCACCATAAGCAGTCCCATAATAACACCGGTACAGGCATTCATCATATACATCGCACTTGAAAAGAACCGTCTGAACTCTTTTCTTACGAGTGCCGACTGTACGCTCTTAACCTTAAGCTCCTTTTCCTTATAGAGAATCTTTGAGCCGCCGCGTTTTGCGGTAGCAATTCTTATGAAGCTCTTTGAAAGGAAAATATACAGCAGGGCAAACGGTACAACGCACCAAAGTCCCAGCAGTAATAAATGAAGGTACGAGGTATCACTCACTGCGCTTCCGAAATAATATATAGGAGGCAGATACTCCTTAAAGCCCGCTGCAATTTCTTCTCCCTTTTCAACAAACATATTAATATATGTATTAAGCTGCGAGTAGAAATAAAAATATGCTGCAAGGAAGCCTATTGAGAGCACCATCGTAAATATTGTCTTACTACGCATTCTTGAGGTAATAAGTGCAACAAGACCGCCGAATAATGATGCAAGAGTGAGAGGAAGCAGCGGCATTAAAATAATGACAACCGCAAGAATCAATATCATCTGTGCATCAATCGGAAAATGGCTGACATATACAAATATGGCAGGTGCCATAACAAGCAGCTCATACATCAGATTAGTGATATATAAGAATACAATTCTGCTTCCGAGTATTACGGACGGCTTAACCGGCATTGCCAGCAAAAGCTCATTGTCCTTGGCATCAAACAGCTGTGACTGTGTCGTAAAAACGCTGCATATAAAGCTTATCATTACAGAAATAAGCCCCGCCATTCCAAAATAATACCAGCCGAGTCCCATGCTGACAAAGGGCTCGCAAAGCATGGTAAAAATCCCGTAAAACATAAACAGGAATATGCCGCCCACATATAAGAATAAAATTGCCATCAATACCTTCGCAGCATTTCCGTTATTCTTTTTCTTATCCTTTTTTCTGTCAGTCCTCAGCATCCCGTCAAACATCAACAGAAATCTGACCTTCAATAATAACCCAAACATCCAATCCTCTTTTCTGCGCCTGCTGCGCCGGTTAACTATTTATTATCCGCGTCAATATTGTCGGCAAGCTCAAGAAATACACTCTCAAGCGAATCATCGCCCTTAACCTCGTCCATTGTTCCTGAAATAATAAGCTTTCCCGACTTAATTATTGCCACCTTATCGCAAAGCTTCTCGGCAACCTCAAGAACATGTGTTGAAAAGAATATTGAACAGCCCGCATCACACATTTCCCTCATGAGCTGCTTAAGTATATGAGCCGCTTTTGGATCAAGTCCTACAAAAGGCTCGTCCATAATGATAAGCTTCGGCTCATGTATTAATGCCGCAATAATTGCAAGCTTCTGCTTCATACCGTGTGAATATGCCCTTATCGGCTGTGCAAGGTCACTCGTCAGTCCGAGAGCATCGGCATACTTCTTTATTCTCTGCTCTCTTTCAGCTTTACCAACTGAATAAATATCCGCAATAAAATTAAGATACTTTATTCCCGGCATAAAATCGTATAAATCCGGGTTGTCGGGAATATACGCCATTCTGCCCTTACATTTGACGGGATCCTTCTTCATTGAGATACCGTCTATAAAAATTTCACCCTCATCAAAATTTAAAATTCCGCAGCAGGCTTTAATTGTTGTTGTTTTTCCTGCTCCGTTATGTCCGATAAAGCCATATATTTCACCCGGCTGTATATGTATTGATAAATTGTCAACTGCCTTTTTTGTCCCGTAGTTCTTAGTTAACCCTTCGATTCTAAGCATTTTCTTTCCCTCCGTAATAAAATTCCAAAGTGCCGTTACTGCAAGCACATAAAAATCATATCATAGTTCAATATATAAAAAAAGAAGAATCTAATATTTTTGCGCAAATGCCAATTTTCTTGTCTTAACTGAATTCCGGCAAAGCAAAAAGCATCCCGAATGCGTCTTTACATCCGGGATGCGTGATATTTACCGTACATTTTTTTCTTTTATAAAATTCAGAAAGCTTGCTTCATCAATGGGACGCGAATAGAAATATCCCTGCATATAGTGCACTCCGAGTTCTTTAAGCAAATCAACCATCTGCTGGGTTTCCACACCCTCTGCAACGATATGGCAGCCGAGACCGAGAATCAAATCCGACACACAGCTCAGGATTTTGTTGGCACGCTTTGAATCCTCCTCAAAGCAGGGCCATATAAGACTCTTATCAAGCTTAATAAGGTCATATTCAATTTCAGACATCTGTGAAAGATTTGAATATCCGGTTCCGAAATCATCCATCGAAAAGCTGCAGCCCATATCGCGAAGCTTTTTCATGTTCTCAAGAAGTAATTCACCGGATTCCACGGCTGCGGTTTCCGTTATCTCAAGATTGATAAAATCAGGTGAAACACCGTATTTATTCATTATTGATTTCAGTTGTGACGGAAGCGCCGGGTCAATACCCTGTATACCCGAAATATTAACCTCAATATACCTTAAACCGTAATCCTGAGGTCTGCAATGTCCTATAAAGCTGCATACCTTTTCAAATACTATTGCACCAAGCTCCGCAATAAGTCCGTTCTTTTCCGCCATCGGAATGAATTCCTCCGGTGAAACAAAACCTATGGTTTCTCTGTCCTTGAGTCGCACAAGAGCCTCCGCCGATTCAAAGCGATTGCTTTGCACGGAGAATATAGGCTGGTAAAAAACCTCAAAACCGTCATTTTCAACAGCCTCTCTTACCAGCTCCTCAACGGCCTGATATCTTTTGTTCTTCTTAATCAGCTCTTCATTAACATATGAATACTGTCCACCCAAAACCGCCGGAATATCGGCAGTGGAAAGATAATTAAGAAGCGCATCAACGGAATCCGTACTCGCAGCGTATCTTGGACACTCGATTACGTCAATATGGGTCTTCATAATTACCTTATTATCTTCACAGTACCATGAACGAGTAAACCTCTCACAAACTCTTTCCATCTGCTTATCAAAGGCTTTTCCGCTAAGCCCCGTAACAAAGGTCATGGAATTGCTGTGTATCCTGAAAGAACAGGTCTTTCTGAAATCTCCGAGATACCTGTTAACTTCTCGCAGGATATTATTCATTGTATTTCTGCCAAGCTGATTGTACAGCTGATAATAATCACATATTCTTACATTTACAACATAAAAGCTCTTATTTCTTAAACGCTTGAACGACTTCGGAATGTTTTTTCTCTTATAAAACTGTTCAGAAACATAGCTGTCAAAAGCCTTTTGATTAAAGCTTTCGGTATTCTCATCCATCTGCTCTGCAGGATTTTCAAATGACAGATAGAGAAAGAATACAACCATTGTAATTCCGAGACCCGAAATCAGCAGACTGTGGTCAATTGTCTGGATAATAACAATTGCAATGATTACTCCCATGCTGATGCGAATGGAATTCATAAAGCGCTTTGAAAAACGGTCTCTGAACTTATATGTATCATATAATATGAATACAACATATACTACAAGCACCACATATAAAATATATGCCATGGGTCCCATGGAATAGGCTGCATTATCAAGGATAATATAATCCAAATCCGCGAAAACGGTAGCAATAAGAGCAACTACTATGGGTGTATATACCAACGGCTTCATTTTATTGCTGAAACGTCTCTGATTATTACCGATTACCTCTATGTAATAAAATACAAAAAACATGGTGGCATCAAGCGAACCCAAGAAAATCTGGTGACATAAGCGGTTAAGCCATGCCGGTACAATATCAAGATGATTGATTGTATAAACAGTCAATACATCAAATACCAGATTAACGCTGGTCATAATCAGCATATAATTAAAAAGTCTCGTTGAAAGCAGGGCAAGCTTTCTTCTTCGGGCATAATCAAAAATGATCAAAACCAAAAAGCATATTGCCGCAATCTGAAACCTATATTCTATTCCTATTGTCATTCAGTGACTCCTTTCAGCACAAACTGTTGAAAAAGTCCTCCATTCTGTCCATACCCTTTTTAATAATGTCAATGGATATTGCATAAGACAGTCTGATATGGGTATCAAAACCAAAATCAGCACAGGGAACTACAGCCACATTATAATCGTTTATTAAGATATCTGCAAGTCCCGCAACATCACCGACTTTATTTCCTTTATACATCATATCAAAGCATTTGCTCACATTAACAAATGCATAAAATGCACCGGCAGGCTTAAGTAATGATATATTAGGCATCGAAGACAATCTCGAATACATGTAGTCTCTTCTCTTACGGAATTCCTCTCTCATCGCCGTTACGGTATCCTGAGGTCCGTTTAACGCTTCAACGGCGGCCTTCTGTGCAATTGAGTTGGGGTTTGATGTCTGATGGCTCTGAACACTTCCCATAATTTTAGCGATTTCCGCACTTGAACCGGTATATCCGATTCTCCAGCCGGTCATCGAATAGCTCTTTGCAAGTCCGCTGCAGGTAATGGTACGCTTATATATTTCTTCATTAAAGGAAGCAATGCTTACTATTTCCTCATCTGAATATACAAGATTCTCGTACATCTCATCCGCAATACAATATATATCCTTTTCAACAATAACATCGGCAAGCGCGCGCAGCTCTTCCTTAGAATACAGCATTCCCGTAGGATTATTCGGTGTATTAAGTACAAATGCCTTTGTCTTTTCGGTACATGCTGCCGCAAGCTGCTCGGCTGTTATCTTGAACATATTTTCTTCAGAGCAGGTAACATAAACCGGAACTCCTCCGACCAGCTTTACCATCTCGGGATAGCTGAGCCAATAGGGTGCCGGAATGATAACCTCATCGCCCGGATTAATAAGCGCAGTAAAAATATTATGTAATGAATGCTTGCCGCCGTTACTTATTACAATCTGATTTGTTTTATAGTCAAGCTTATTAAACTCTTTAAACTTCTTACATACGGCTTCCTTAAGCTCTACAGTACCGGATGCCTTTGTATACTTTGTAAATCCGCTGTTTATCGCGTCAATTGCTGCATTACAGATATTCTCGGGTGTATTAAAATCAGGCTCGCCGGCACCAAAGCCGACTACATCTATTCCTTTTGCCCTAAGCGAATTGGCCTTATCCGTTATCGCCAGTGTTGATGAAGGTTTAACCTCAAGTGCTTTCTTTGATAATTCCAAACTCATGTATAATCTTCCTCCTGCCACTTTAATACTGCGAATTGTTAAAAGACATTATATAATGCAGGACAAAGAGATGTCAATGATTTTGTATACAATTATACAATTCATTATTTTCTCATAATAATTCATTATTTCAATCAAAAATTATTATTGATTTTATACACATCACACCAACAGTTTTTACCGATAAAATGAGAAAAGCAGTCCACTTTTAATGGACTGCTAATTTTCAATCGAATAATTATTTTGCGTAATCGGTTACTCTTGATTCTCTGATAACATTAACCTTAATCTGACCAGGGTATTCAAGTTCGCCTTCAATCTTCTTTGAGATATCACGCGCCAAAAGCACCATATCATCATCGTTAATCTGCTCAGGAACAACCATAACGCGTACCTCTCTACCCGCCTGGATAGCAAAGGATTTCTCGACCCCTTTAAAGCCACCTGTAATATCTTCCAACTGTTTAAGTCTATTGGTGTAGGTTTCAATTGTTTCACGTCTTGCACCGGGTCTCGCGGCAGAAATCGTGTCTGCAGCCTGAACAATGCAAGCAATGAGAGACTGAGGTTCAACATCACCGTGATGAGACTCAACTGCATTAATTACTACAGCTGATTCCTTATACTTACGGCACAGATCAACACCGATCTGAACATGAGTACCTTCCATCTCCTGATCAACTGATTTACCGATATCATGAAGCAGACCTGCACGTTTTGCAATTCTGACATCAACACCAATCTCACCTGCCAACTGTCCTGAAAGCATGGCTACCTCAATCGAATGCTTTAAAGCATTTTGACCGTAGCTTGTCCTAAACTTCATCTTACCTAGCAATCTGACGAGCTCAGGATGGATTCCGTGAACTCCGACTTCAAGAGTCGCAGCCTCACCTTCCTCGCGAATCATCTGTTCTACTTCCTTTTGTGCCTTCTCAACCATTTCCTCAATTCTAGCCGGGTGTATGCGACCGTCAAGAATTAATCTTTCGAGAGCGATTCTTGCAATCTCTCTTCGAACAGGATCGAATGCTGAAAGTACAACTGCCTCAGGTGTATCGTCTATAATAAGATCAACACCTGTCATGGTCTCAAGAGTACGGATATTTCTACCCTCACGACCAATGATTCTTCCCTTCATTTCATCACTCGGCAGCTGTACAACCGAAATGGTTGCCTCTGCCACATGATCTGCTGCAGTCTTCTGAATAGCCGTTACAATCAAGTCTTTCGCCTTCTTGTCGGCTTCCTCTTTAGCCTTAACTTCCAAGTCCTTAATAAGTACAGCTGTTTCGTGTTTAACTTCATCCTCAACAGTTTTAATCAGATATTCCTTTGCTTGTTCGGAGGTCAACCCTGAGATTTTCTCTAATTCCTGAACCTGTTTATCACGTGCGCTTTCAAGCTCACCCTTGATTCTGTCCAGCTCCAGTTCCTTAGCGGCAATCCTAGCTTCTTTCTTTTCAACGGCTTCGGTCTTTCTGTCAAGATTCTCTTCCTTCTTCAGAACTCTTGCTTCATAATGCTGAAGTTCGTTCTTGCGGTCTCTGATTTCTTTATCAAGCTCCTTCTTAGAACGAATGGATTCCTCTTTAACCTCAACCAAAGCTTCACGTTTCTTCGACTCCGCTGTCTTAGTTGCTTCATCAATAATTTCCTTTGCACGTGTTTCCGCACTGCCGATAGTAGCCGCATCAACCTTTTTGCGATACGTAACTGTCAGCAAAACAGATACAACTGCTACAATTATTGCTGTTACAAGACAGGAAATCGTAACAATTACAGCTGGTTGCACAGGAGTACCTCCTTATTCAATTTTCA
>JAZNKQ010000004.1:0-29626 GCA_045578645.1 Lachnospiraceae bacterium | reverse complement strand
TTCAAAAATCAAATCCTCTTAACCGCAGCATCGCACACGGCAAAGCACAATGTCATTTTATGCAGACAACAAATAGGGCAGATACCGGCAGCCCTATGACTGCCGGTCGCAACCCTTAAACTTTATCTGTAATCAATTTATTATCTCTTAAGATTTATCAGTTCCTCAAGAAGCGAATCAGATGTTGTTATTATTCTTGAGTTAGCCTGAAAACCTCTCTGAGTAGTAATCATCTGTGTAAACTCTGTTGACAAATCGACATTTGACATCTCCAGAACACCGGTGTTCATCTTTCCGCCCGATGAAGAAATATCCTCACCTACTCCGTCAAAATCACCGGAGTTCATCGTTGAAGCATACATATTATTACCGATAGCCTCAAGTCCTGCCGGATTTGCAAATGATGCAACAGCAATCTGGCAAAGCAGCTGTGTATCACCATTATCATAGGTTCCGTAAATTCTTCCCGATGTATCAATGCTTATACCGGTCATATTACCCTGAGGCTTACCTGCTCCCGAGCCGTCAGCCACAGAACCTCTCTGTGATGAAAATGTAGAAGAACCGCTGCTTGCATACATTGTCATTGATGAGAAATCAAGGTCCATCATCTCAAACGGGGACGGATCTGCTTCTACCTGGAAAAATACACTCTTCGCATTCTCTTCTCCGCCGACACTTGCAAACTTACCTGTTGATGCATCAAAAACTAAATCAATGCCTTCCATATCAATTGATACATTGCCTTCTTCATCAACCTCAGCTGAAAATGTGTCGCCCTCTGCGCCAAAAACAAAGCTTGTTATTGCAGATGCCTCATATGTGATTGTTCCGTCCTCATCAACGATTTCATTAACAAAAATCGACTTGCCCTGTGCGTCAAGAATATCAGTAACACTTACCTTATACGCATTTGTAGCATCCTCTGACTGAACAACCTTCATAATTGCCATATAGCTCTGTCCGAGATTGTCATAGAATGACATTGTCGTAGTCTTACCGGTTTCGGTTGTAAGCTGTGTATCCTTATAGTCAATATTACCGGTAAAATAAACATTTGTTGTTGCCTCAGGCTCTATGTACATAGTATCGGGAGACATAACCCTAAGCTCGGAAACTGTATCCGCAACGGTCTTGTTAGGGTCATTCTCATCAACCTGCCATCCCATTACCTTACATCCGCTTGATGTACAAAGGGTTCCGTTTGCATCCACATTAAATGCACCTGACTTTGTAAAGTAATTGGTCACACCATTGTTTACAATGAAAAACTGGTCACCCTCAATCATAACGTCGAGTGCATTATCGGTTCTCTGAGAACCACCCGAAACTGCTACAGAGGTTGATATCGAAGCTACACTCGCTCCGAGACCTATCTGCTTTGCATTGATACCGGCCTTTCCCGTGTTGGCATTAGGACCTGACGCACTGCTTGTTGTCTGATAAAGAATATCCGAAAATGTAACTGAGCTTCCCTTAAAGCCTACTGTATTAACGTTAGAAATGTTATTACCAATAACATCCATCTTTGTCTGATGAACCTTCAATCCGGAAACACCGGAGTATAATGAACGCATCATAATATTTGACCTCCTGTATTTAAACCGACAGCCTCTGGCATTCAGCTGTCCGCGCCCCCATTCGGTCCGGCGCTTTTGTTTATATTCTGCTGTTATGCAATAACAGCACCGTCAATGTTTGTAAATATTTTTTCCTCCGAATCACCTACCGCCGTAATTACCGTATTATTATTTGTGTTTACGATAAACGCGAAATTATCAACCATTACAAGTGATTCCCTGATTCCCTTTTCTCCGGCCCTTGTCACTCCGGTTTCAAGTCTTTCATACTGCTCCTCCGAAAGATCTATATTTCGGCTCAGCATCCTCTCGCTTGCATGCTTCGAAAACTTAAGCGGTACGTTTTCACCGGTTCTGCTGCTTAATATCTGCTCAAAGCTCAGACCCTGTTTAGTAAAATTACCAACCGTCTCAGGCTTACGTCCGACCCTTCCGGTCATCTCCTGAATCGAAGGAAATTGAGTTTTTATTGTATTACCTGACATCTATCCTCCAATTCTCAGCTCTCGGTATTTTCTTCGGCATTCACAACCTTAAGCGTTATCTTATCATTTACTGTTGTTAACAGAGAATCATTAAAAATAACAGAAACCGCATATTCACCATTTTCAAGTCCGTCGAATGCACCGGCCTTTATAATTACCGAATCATCCTTAAAATCAAGATATGAACCGTCAACCTGCATTCCGTTTACCACAATCGCTGTTTCCGTTGCTTTGTATTCATTCGAACCGAAATCAGCTTCAAACTGCATATCCTCAGGAGCCTTTGCATTATATGTAAAGCTGTACGACTTCTCAAGCTTCGGTCTGTTTTCTTCCATATAGTATGCATCATTTACAACCGTATAAAGCTTATCGTAATCATAGGTTGTTCCGTTAACCGAAAGTGTTACCTTCGAGCCCGATATATTTACGAAATCAACAACACCTTCCGGATATGTTGTCTTTCCGTTTGTATCGGTAATCTGGAATATCGCATACTTACCGACCAGTGAGAACGCCTGTGTCTTTTCTGTTTCGGCACTCAGATTCTGAAGCTGCTCAAGCTGTGAGAACTGTGCGAGCTGTGAAACAAATTCCGTATCCGTACTCGGATTAAGCGGATCCTGATTTTCCATCTGGCATACAAGAAGCTGTAAAAATGCATCCTTTCCGAGCTCAGAAGTTCCTCTTTTTGCGGCTTCCTTTGTATCCTTTGATGCTTCGTATTTCAGTACACCGTTTGTTACATCAGCAACAAGTCCTTTTTCTACGCTGGTACTCATGTTTCCTCCTTTCTCAATTACTATGCTACATAATCAACACTGCTTCCGTTCATTTCCATTATGTCGATTGCAAGCTCCTCTGCCTCCGTAAGATTCTCGGGAAGAACTCCTCCGGTCAGAGATATATTTCTTCTGCCGCTTCTGCTCTTTTTAGCGTCCGAAGCTTCTCCGTGTCCGTTTCCACCTGCATAACGGCTCTCGCTGAATGCGAATTCCGAAACACTTACCTCAATCGCTTCAACCTTTATACCCTGATTTTCAATGCTGTCCTTCAAGATCTGTATCTGGCTTTCAATGGCTTCCTTACTTATCTGATTCTGCGTTGTAATCTGGGCAGTCATTACACCGTCCTTTGAGGTTATGTTCAGTGCAACCTTTCCGAGATTCTCAGGTGTAAGCTGTAATTCCATGCTTGTCTTGGCAAGACTTATATCAACCTTAATTTTATCGACCAGCTGATATACAATGTCTCGAACACTCACTGCCTCCGCCGGAATCTCCATACCGGTATCTGCCGCCTGCACTGCCTTCTCCATGCTGTTAATAAAGCTCTCGGCAGTTCCGGTCACATTACTCTGAACTCCCGACTTTGATGCTTCTCCTTCACTTCCGGGAAGCTTCTTTGCCGACTCATTCTTTCCGTTTTCAGACATGTCACTTTTTGTCTGTGCTTCATCTCCGGCATCCGCTGCTTTTACTATTTCGACCGTAGGACCTTCCTTTTCCTTGCCCTTAGCTGCATCGTCAAGACTTATTTCCTCATCTGTCTTGCCTTTTTGCATATCAGCTTCATATAAAGCAAGCCCTCCGTCCGCTGTTAAGGTCTTTGCTGCTTCGCTTTCAAGAACCTCCGCAAATGATTCCGCCGTAAAGCCTGCATTTTCAAGCTCGCTGCTGATATACTGTGTCAGCTCATTAAGCTTATTAAGCATCTCTCCGTCAACAAGAAAATCCGTCATGTCATTGCTTCCGTTAAGTGTGAGAAGCAGTTCTGCACATGAACCCTTATCCAGAAGATCCGTAACCTCCATGCCCATATCCTCAAGCATTGCCTTCAGCTCACCCTCCGAAACACCAAGAATTTCGGCAGCCCCGGTCATTATACTGCTTAATACTTCAAGAGCTTTTGTAACTTCCTGAATTATCTCCTCGTCTGTAACCGACACCTTCGATTCTTCCTCTAAGCCTTCGGTTCCGACATTTTTTTCTTCGGTCTCAGCATCCGTAATATTTACGTCGTTCTCTTTACTGTTTACCTTTTGTACATCGTCATTATATTCTTCGTAAGCCGCGTTATCTTCATCTGATATCTTTTCAGATGCCTTTTTATAATCTGCCCTTCCGACTTCGTCTGTCTTAATATCTCCTGAGTTTTCAGAAGTATTTACGACTCCCAAATTCCTCATAAGCAATCCGGCAAAATCCGAAGCTTCACTTTTCTGCTTAACTTTTCCTGCCGGACCTGAAACGCCTCCGGTAAAAAATACCGACGATGTAGCGCTCATCCCGCCTGTGGTCATCAATTGTCCTCCTTTCTTAATTATGCTAATAATCACAAAACTGCCGACCGGTCAGTCGACAGCTTTGCGGCTAACACAATATATATCGGACAATTGCACTGTTTTAATAACAGCTCCGTATAAATTTGTGTAAATTTATTCAGTTTGATTCTGCAACAGATTGTTCTGGATACGTTCATACCATTCGACATCCATATCATGCATCTTCTGCAGGATACGCGCAACAAACAATGTATCCATTTTATCCATTATTGCAGTTGCTTCTTCAGTTTTCATACAAAGAAGAAGCTTACACGTATATTCAATATCAGCAGTCATTTCTTCAAGTGCAGCCGCCGCGTTGGCAGGCTTCATATTCGTTAACAGCTTAGCCTTTTCGTAAATTGCTTCTTCATACTTAAGCTGCTCAACAACCTGCCTGTATATTTCCTCCGCGGTTTCCGGGTTAATCTCCTCGTAATACTCCTTATACTCCTCTATATCAGGTGCATTAGAATTATACACTACATTAATATCAAACCTGCGGACACGTTCCTCGAATGCCAGATATTCCTCTTCAAATACTTTTAATCTGTCAACCTCTGCCTGAAGCTCAAGGATTTTTTTCTGATAATCATTGTTTGAATCAGAAAGGCTTTCAACCTGTCGCTCAAGCTCCTTTATTACTTCAACTGCCTCGGTAATGTTCTTGTACGGATAGTTTTCTTCATCAATCAAAACATCATTGGACACATCAGGCAGTATCATGTTAAGCACGGGAACATCCTTTATTAATGGTCTCAGACTTGTTCCGATTCCGCCGACATCCATCTTAATCAGCAAAGCAAAGATGGCAAGCCACACAAGGATAATAAGCAGCACCATAAGTGCGGTACCAAGCTTTCCTCCGGATTTCTCATCATTATTAGCATCAAAATCATCTGCTCTCTTCGCCATAATTTTCTCCATTCCGAAGCGTAGCAGAGGAATCTTCGATTCTGCCGTGACGATAGCTTACCAATTCGTTAATTTGCTTCTGTTCATCGGCACTCATCTCATTCATATACTCTTCCAGCTTCTTTTCCTTCAATTTCTCGATGGTTTTCCTCTCTCTTACCGCCTCGTTAAGCTTAGCTCTCGCAAGCTCAACCTGCTTTTGGGCACGCTTTACCGCTAAAAGCTGCTGCTTTATCAGTTCATCGACTATTTCGATTGCATCGCGGAGTCGGTTAATATTCTTAATATCAAGCCTCTCCCTTATGCTTCCGCGCATTTCATCTTCATAGCCGTTTTTTCTGGCGATAAGCTCGTCCCTTTTTTTCTCTTCCTCATTAAGCTTTGCACTGGCAAGTCCGAAATTAATCTTTGCCTGCCCCTCAAGCTTTTGCTTAATGGAAAAAACGCCCTCCAGCTCAAAAGAAAACTTTTTCAAGAAACAACCTCACTGTTTTTAATCATTGAATAATGCTTCAAGAGCCTCCAGAGTATCGGAAAACGATATTTTTTCCTCCGTAGACTGTCTCAGGAAATCATTTACCGCATCTATCTTCTCAATTGCATAATCAATGTTTTTATTCGCTCCCGCTTTATAAGCACCTATGTTTATCAGATCCTCGGATTCATTGTATGTAGCAAGAACCATTTTCAGCTTAGCCGCAAGCTTTTTATGATCATTAGTTACAATTGAGCTCATAACTCTTGAAATGCTCTGAAGAACATCAATTGCGGGATAATGCCTTCTTGCTCCCAGCTTTCTGGAAAGAATAATATGCCCGTCAAGAATTCCTCGCGCCGTATCTGTTATCGGCTCATTAAAATCGTCACCGTCAACAAGCACCGTATACAAACCGGTTATTGAACCCTTGTCGGATTTTCCCGCACGCTCCAGAAGCTTTGGCATTTCAGTATACACACTCGGCGGATATCCTCTTGAAACCGGCGGCTCACCTGCCGCAAGGCCAATCTCACGCTGTGCCATTGAGAATCTGGTAAGCGAGTCCATCATCAGTAAAACGTCCTTACCCTTATCTCTGAAATATTCAGCAATCGCTGTTGCCGTTTTCGCCGCCTTTTTTCGCGTAAGCGCAGGCTTATCCGAGGTTGCAATAACAACAACCGACCTCGCCATACCCTCAGCTCCGAGGTCACGCTCAATAAATTCACGAACCTCACGTCCACGCTCTCCGATAAGCGCTATCACATTTATATCAGCTCTTGTATTTCTGGCAAACATGCCGAGCAATGTACTTTTTCCTACACCGCTTCCTGCAAATATACCGATTCTCTGTCCCTTTCCTACGGTAAGAAGACCATCAACCGCCTTTACTCCGAGGACAAGAGGTTCATCAATCAGTTCACGCTTTAACGGGTCGGGAGGTGCAGCCTCAGCAGGATATGTAATTGCAGTCCTCAGCTCACTTCCGTCCATAGGCTCACCAAGACCGTCCAAGGTCATTCCGAGAAGCTTGTCTCCTACCTTAACACTGAATTTTTTTCCGAGGCTTTCCACGGTACTTCCGACACCGATTCCCGATATATCCTCATAGGGCATAAGTATTACATAATCATCCTTAAAGCCGATTACCTCAGCAAGAGCAACGGTCTTTTTATCCTTAGAGGTTACTCTGCATATATCCTCGATAACAACATTCGGTCCGCAGGATTCCATAGTCAGACCCACAACCCGTTTTACCTGACCGAGTTCCTTGACATATGACTTATCAAGAAGTGTTTTATATCTTTCCAAATCAATCATATTGATATATCCCTAATCCTTTTCGGCAAGCAGTCTTATATCCTCTGTCAGTGACTGCAGCTGCATATCGAGACTGCAATCAAAAATCCTGCTTTCGGTTTCAATCATGCACTGCCCCTTGCCAAGCATTTTATCACCGATTATTTCAAGTGATGCATCCTCCGGAAGCCATTGCACGATCTTTTCCTTGGACTCCGTCACAAACTCATAATCCTCCTCGGAAACCCTTATAAGATACCCGGGGAATGACGGTTGCCCAAGTAATGCTTTATGAACAATATGCAGTATTATCTCTTTTCTGTCTTCAACAAGTATTCCTGTCAGCTTTTCAACATAACCTGCCAGTAATTCGACAAAAGCAGGTTCAATCTCACTGACTTGCCTTTCGTAAGCCGCCTGATTTTCCTGCTTCATACGCTCAATGTCTTCAAGCATGAGTCTTTCCTGCTCACGCGCTTTTTCCATACCGCTTTCATAGCCGTTCTGCTCTGCCTCCGAGAAGATTCGTCTGCGTTCCTCCTCAGCATCCTCTTTTGCCTGATTAAGTATTCTTTTTACCTCCTCACGCGCTTCATTAAGAATGCTCTCAGCTTCATTCTCTATCTGTGAAAGACGCTCCTCCTGCTCTAAAAGCTTCGCCTCATTCATTTCTATTATACCCTGAAGCTCCTCGGAAACCTCACTTGCTTCATCCTTAAGTGTAATACGTTCTCCGAAAAGTCCCGGTGAAAAACCGCCGCCGGAAGTATCCTTTTCGCCTCCGGCTGCAAGCTCCTCTGAAAGACTCTCAAAGGTTACGGGCTTAGGTGCTATATTCTCTGCGATATAATTATCAACATATTTCTGTTGAAACTCATCAGCCCTCTGATTCGAATCAAGAGTCTTGATTTTTTCATCATAATTTATCATGTATGCTTTAATAAGATTAGACAACTATATCGTCACCTCCGCCTCTGGAGATAATGATTTCGCCTGTATCCTCAAGCTTACGTATAATATTAACAATCTTCTGCTGTGCTTCCTCAACATCCTTCATACGAACAGGACCCATAAACTCCATATCTTCCTTTATCATAACAACAAGACGCTTTGAAAGGTTGTTGAATATTGCCTCCTGAACCTGCTCAACAGAGCCCTTAAGGGCAACTGCAAGCTCATTATTATCAACTTCACGAAGTACACGCTGGATTGATTTGTCGTCAAGCGTAAGAATATCCTCGAATACGAACATTTTCTTTCTGATTTCGTCCGCAAGCTCCGGCTCTTCAATTTCAAGAGTTTCAAGAATATGCTTCTCCGTAGCCCTGTCAACCGTATTGAGAATATCAACAACCGCATCAACACCACCCGCAATAGTGTAATCCTGATTAACAAGCGAAGCCAGCTTCTTCTCAAGCACTCTTTCGACCTCCTGAATAACATCGGGTGAAGTTCTGTCCATTAATGCGATACGCTTTGCAACATCCGCCTGCTTGTCCGGAGGTAATGCCCCGATAATCTGCGCTGACTGCTGCGAAGATAAATAACTCAGAATCAATGCAATAGTCTGAGGGTGCTCCTCCTGTATGAAGTTAAGCAGCTGCGTAGGATCTGTCTTTCTGATAAACTCGAACGGCCTTACCTGAAGTGATGCCGTAAGTCGTCCGATTATATCAAATGCCTTCTCAGAGCCCAGAGCCTTTTCAAGAAGATCCTTGGCGTATCCGATTCCGCCCTCCGCAATATACTGCTGGGCAAGACACAGCTCATAGAATTCATCCATAACCTCTTCTTTAACAGCTCTCGATACACTCTTGGTATTTGCTATTTCAAGAGTAAGCGACTCAATTTCGTCCTCCTTAAGATGCGCAAAAAGCTTTGCGGAACGTTCGGGACCCAAAGAAATCATAAGTATCGCCGCCTTCTGTAATCCGCTGTATTCACTTATACTCTTGGATAATGCCACATTTACCTCCTCGGGAATAATTATTCCCAACCGTCATCATTAAGCCAGTTACGAAGCAGTGCCGCCACGGCCTCCGCATTCTCATCAACATATTTCTCTATCATCTTCTTCATTTCTGAAGACTCACCAAATTCAATATCCTCAAGCGACTGATTTTCTTTTGTTGTGGCAAGCAGTCTTTCTACTGAAAGCTCAGGCTCGGTTTCAACAATTTCCTCAGGCTTCATTGCTCTGAATACTACAAACAGAAGCAATCCGATTATTAATACCGCAAGTGCAATCTCAAGATAAAGGGATATATCTGTTTCAGTTTCTTCATCAGCAATATAGTTAGGCTGTAAATATGCCGTAATTGATATATTCTCAGCCGGAATACCGCTGGCATCAGAGAAAAGCTGGTAATACTCCTCTCCGATTTCAATACGGGTCTTCTCGCTGTTATTCAGTACATATTCATCAAAGGTCGTATCGGTTAACAGCCCAAGTGTATTTAAATCCGTCTCGGTATAAGTTCTTATTCTGGTAAGCGTAATTGCAAGTGAAGAATTCTCGGGATTAATAACTCCCCATTCCTTAACGGTTTCCGTAACACGCTCACTCGGCTTATACTTTATTCTGGTCTCCTCATATGCGCTGCTTCCGCTATCCGTATTTTCAATGTAGTAATCAATTTCATTATTCGAATCGGTTCCCGGTATATCCTGTGTTCCTCCGGTAGATTCGGATGTAATCTTTGTATACTCATCATAAAGTCCCTGCTCGAGACCTTCACCCGCAAGATACTCGGTATACAATATTGACGTTCTGTCACAGTTTACATCAAGTGCGGATACTATTTCAGCATCGCTGAAATCATTCTTTATCGCAAGCTCAAAGAGCTTTTCATCATACCATTTCTCAACCGTCTTCTTATACGCAAGATTCGTATTCAAATCCTGAATATCTTCATCCTCCTCTTCACCTCCGTAAAGAAGATTACCATGCTGGTCAATGACCTTAATTTTATCGAGTGTTTCATTTCCTATTGCGTATGCAACATATGTAGCAATACCGACCGGTGAAGTCTCAAAGTCGAAATCTTCGCCAATTGTCAGCATAACACTGCAGCTTATCTCCTTTTCAGGCATAAGTATACTGTTATTGCTGTCCCCGGGGAAATAAATAACCGAAGCCTTTTCCACGCCGTCAATGGTATTAATCTTATCCGACAGATAGCTCTGCATGTATAAATGATTTTTTAATATCTTATCATTACTTGTCGTCGAAAGATCATTATCGAGAAGCTGCGCAATTGTAAACTCAGTCTCTGACATAATTTCATTACCGGTTAACGCAAGAACGGCATCCTGCTTCTTCTTGACATCGACATCAACCGTAAGCATGTCCTCTTCAAGCCTGTACGCAATTCCCTCCGTCTCAAGTACCTGTATGGCTGATTTCGCAGTCTCGGTATCCTCGAATGTAATAAGCTTCTCATAGCTTATCTGATTGAGAAGAATAATAAGTATTATTAACGTCAATAAGACAGTGCCAATCGTACTTAGTATGATTACACGCTGTCTTTTTGTGTACTTCTTCCATATGTCAAGCAATTTTTTGCCAATCTGCTTTATCTGGTCCGGCATGTTGCTGTTCTCCCCTTAGGCTGGATTAGAATTGTAGCTGCATTATTTCCTTATATGCATCAATTACGGCATTTCTGACCGCAACCGTATATTGCAATGAAATATTAGCCTTCATCTGCGCCACCTGCAAATCATGTGTGCTGTTTGTTATTCCCATTGCATATGCAAGCTCTGCCTCGGCTGCTTCATTTGTATATTCATTTGTTTCTTTTATCATGTCCATTGCTGATTTTAAAAGTGAGTCAAAGGAATCTGTTGCGCCGTCATCCTCAGAAGCTCCCCTTAATATCGAATCCTCGTAGCCTTCCAATACCTTAAAGGTTTTGTTACCGGAAAGGCTCTCTGCACTGCTTAAGCTGCTAAGCCCGTTAAGTCCGTTAAGTCCGATAATTGAAGATGCGTTCATAAGCTGCCTCCTCTAAAACTATTTTCCGAGTTCAAGTCCTTTGAGAAGCATATTCTTTGTTGCATTAAATGCAGTCACATTTGCCTCATAAGAACGAGTAGCATCAATGAGATTCGTCATTTCCGTTACGGTATTGACATTCGGATACATAACATAGCCGTTTTCATCAGCATCGGGATGCGAAGGGTCATAAACTGCTTTCAGTGACTCAACATGATCCTCAACAATGGCAGTTACCTTAACACCATTTCCGTTCAGCTGCGAAGCCCTTCTTCTCGTGCTCATCGCAAGGGCACTGCTGAACGCATCAGAGGATTTTTCAGAAAACACAACTGTCCTTCTGCGATAAACCTCTCCGTTTTCATCACGTGTTGTATTAACATTCGCAATGTTCTGTGATATTGTATCCATTCTCAATGTCTGTGCAGTCATACCGCTTGCACTGATATTCATGCTGTTAAAAATTCCCATAGGCACCTCCGATTAAACATCCGTCAGTTATTAGTCAGTACGGATTTTATCCTGCTGAACTCCTGTGTCATTGAATCAAGTAATGTATAATACTTAATCTGATTCTCTGCAAGATTCGCGTTCTCGGTATTTATATCGACATTATTACCGTCGTATCTGTAGCTCAATTCCTTCTGGTCTGTATATATTGTTGCCCCCAGCTTACTGAGATTAACATTGGCAACCCTTTTATTAAGGTCTCCGCCTCCGTAATACTCTTTACCGAGTTCACCCTTAAGGTAGTCCTCAAAGCATATATCCTTACGCTTATAGTCCGGTGTATCAACATTGGCAATATTATTAGCAAGAACCTCGTTTCTTGTCCAACTGGCATCAGCAGCCTTGTTCAAAACATTTATGTAATTGAATGCATTTGAACCTATCATATTAATCCCCCAATCCGACAAATCCTGTCACGATAAAAACAAACCTAATTTACATTATAATAAAAAACAATAAAAACACAAGATATATTTTATAAAAAGATAAAAGCTACTACAGTTAGTATCCTAATCAATAATACATACAAATCAGCCCGGCTATTTGTAAACAAAAGCATGTAATACACATTTTTTCCTAAAAATCAAATAAAAGGACCTTGTCACAGCAATGCTGACCAAAATCCTTTTATATACGCTATCCTTAAAAATATAAAATTAATCTTCTGAGCCTTAATATCATGCTTTCTTAAGCTCGTCAAAGATGACATCGTTAAGAACCTTTATGTATGTACCCTTCATTCCGGAAGATCTTGATTCAATAACTCCTGCACTTTCGAATTTCCTGAGTGCATTGACAATTACGGATCTTGTTATTCCTACCCTGTCAGCTATCTTACTTGCAACAAGGATTCCCTCGTTACCCTCAAGCTCACCGAAGATATGCGTAATTGCTTCAAGCTCCGAGAAGGATAATGTACTTATTGCAGAACGAACAATCTGCACTTTTCTGTTTTCCTCAGCACTCTCTTCATTCACCGAGCGCATCATTTCAAGGCCTACAACCGTTGTACCGTATTCACTCAGAATAATATCATCAATGTTGAAGGGCTTCTGAGTCCTGTAAAGGAAAAGTGTTCCGAGTCTTTCTCCCGCGATATCGATAGGAGTAATGATAGCCACATAGGAATCTACACCCTCAAACTCAAATCCGAGAGTTTCAAGATTAACATTTTCCTTTGTTGACAGAATATTTAACAGTCTTTCGTTAAGATCCGTATCAATATGTCCGCCGACCGAGTCCTTAATCAGCTCACTGATTGAAACAATATCTGTTCTGTTCTTAATCCCCAGTACTTTTCCCTTTTTGCTGATAACGAGAATATTGGATTCCAGAATCTCGCTCAGCACCAGGCAGATATCATTGAATACAACCTTATGAGAACTGTTATTATGCAAAAGCTTGTTAATCTTTCTGGTTTTATCCAGCAACTGTACACTCATTACTTAACCCCCATCGTAATACATAAATGCTCTGCTACAATTCCGATTCTAGCATACATTATTTTAAAAAACAATAGAAATTTGTGAAATATGCATACATTTCGCCGAATTATTACTCAATTTCAAAATATAGATACAATTTTACTGTTCCGTTGTTTTGTTTTCAGGCTTCTGCCATGAAACAAAATCACATTCGGGATGATTCTCGCATCCGTAAAAGCGCCGTCCCTTCTTTGTTTTCTTAATCAGAACAACTCCGCCGCATTTAGGACATAAAGCATCCGTCTTCTCATTATACGGCTTTGTATTCCTGCATTCGGGGAAGCCCGGACATGCAAGGAATTTTCCGTGAGGACCGTATTTCACGACCATGTTTTTACCGCATTCATCGCATATTACGTCAGTGACCTCATCGGCTATTTTTATCTTTTCAAGATCCTTCTCTGCCTCCTTAACCGCCTCCGCAAGATCCGGATAGAAATTCCTGATAACCGTTTTCCATGCGATATCTCCGGCTTCAATTCCGTCAAGAAGCTCCTCAAGTGTCGCGGTAAATGTAACATCAATAATTCCGGGGAAGGAATTATTCATTATTTTGTTAACAGCTTCACCAAGCTCTGTAATGTACAGATTCTTATTTTCCTTCGCAACATAATGTCTTGCGATAATTGTTGTTATAGTAGGTGCATAGGTGCTTGGACGTCCGATTCCGAGCTCCTCGAGTGCCTTTACAAGGGATGCCTCCGTATAGTGTGACGGTGCCTGTGTAAAATGCTGCTCGTAATCAAAGCTTTCTGCCTTAAGTGCTTCCTGCTCGGCTTTTTCCGTTAACCACGATAAATCTGTTCCCGTAACCTCTGCCTTATCCTCTTCGGTAGCATACACAGCTAAAAAGCCGTCGAAAACCAGCTTCGATGATGACGCCGTAAATCTGTGCCCCGCTGCATCAAGCTTTACCGAAACAGTCTCATATACAGACTGCTCCATGCGGCTTGCAACAAATCTCTTCCAGATAAGCTGATAGAGTCTGAACATATCGCGCGCAAGTGATTCCTTAACCTGCACCGGTGCTATATCAACATATGAAGGACGTATTGCTTCATGGGCATCCTGAATCTTTTTACCGGTTCCCTTATTAACATCCTGTGAAGTTACATACTGTTTTCCGTACTCCTTATTAATATATTCTCTTGCAGCTTCATCAGCCTCTTTTGATACACGTGTTGAATCCGTACGCAGATAGGTAATCAGACCCACCGTACCGTATCCCTTTATTTCAACACCCTCATACAGCTGCTGGGCAAGTCTCATGGTCTTCTGAGTAGAAAAATTCAGAGTTTTTGCTGCCTCCTGCTGAAGCGTACTTGTGGTAAACGGCAAGGGTGCTTTTCTTCTCTTCTCACCCTTCTTAACTTCATTTATATTGAAAACTGCCTTCTTCACTTCGTCAAGAATACCGTTTAGCTCACTCTCGGAAGAAATCGTTTTCTTCTTACTATCAGTACCGTAATAATGCACATTCAGCTTATTCTTTCCTGACTTCACAACTGCATCAAGATGCCAGTATTCCTGCGGAACAAATGCATTTATCTCATTTTCTCTGTCGCAGATAATACGAAGTGCAACGGACTGAACTCTTCCGGCACTTAAGCCGCTCTTTATCTTTGCCCAAAGCAGCGGACTTATCTGATAACCAACCATTCTGTCGAGAACACGTCTTGCCTGCTGTGCATCAACAAGATTCATGTCAATCTCGCGTGCTTCTTTTATTGAATTCTTAACCGCGTTTTTGGTTATCTCATTAAATGTAATACGACCGCAGGGCTTCCCCTCAAGCTTCAGAACATTGTAAAGATGCCAGGATATAGCCTCCCCCTCACGGTCAGGGTCAGTTGCAAGATATATCTTATCGGCTTTTTTCACTTCTTTTCGAAGCTTTGCAAGAATATCACCTTTTCCGCGTATCGTTATATACTTGGGTTCAAAATCGTTCTCTATATCCACTCCCATTCTGCTCTTGGGAAGATCACGAACATGTCCGTTTGATGCTACCACTTCGTAATTTGCTCCAAGAAACTTTTTAATGGTTTTCGCTTTTGCCGGTGATTCAACGATAACTAAATATTTTGCCATTACTATTCCCCTGCTTCATAACATTTTATATATTGATTCTTCATTATTTCGGTAATCATTCCCCTTATTTCCAATGAAACAAGTATGCCTGACAGTTCCGAAAGCCGCATACCTGTCTCATCGACAAGCTCATCAAGATGCTTCGGGTGCAAGCTCAAACAAGCATACACTATTTTTTCCCTGCTTGCAAGCAAATTTATATTTTTTTTATTGTCCCCCGCACCCCGTCCTTTAATCCCGGGATAGATTTTTTGCAGCTCGGAAATAACATCGTAGGGTGTTGTAAGCGTAGCTGCTCCCTGTTTTATAAGGTCATTACAGCTGCTGCTAAGCTCATCGTTTATACGTCCCGGAACCGCATATACTTCCTTTCCCTGCTCAAGTGCATGCCCTACCGTAATAAGTGTTCCACTCCGTTTTCTTGCTTCAATCACGACAACACAGTCAGCCAGTCCCGCAATAATTCTGTTTCTCTGCGGAAACAGCATGGCATGGGGCTGTGTTCCCGGATAATATTCAGAAATAATTCCTCCTCTGTACGGCAGCTCACAAAACAAATCATAATTTGTTTTAGGATAACAGATGTCCGCCCCGCATCCTAAAACACCATAGCTTTCACCTCCGGCACCGAGTGCTGCACGCTGCGCATGTCCGTCAATTCCGCTTGCCATACCGCTTATTATACCGATTCCGCATCTTGCAAATTCAGCAGCAAGCGCAGTACTTATTTCACGTCCGTAGCTGCTGCAATTTCTGCTTCCGATTATCGCAATATACGGATTCCCGTCTGCCGGAAGCCTACCGCGGTAAAACAAATACTCAGGCACATCGTTAATACACTTCAGCCTTTCGGGAAATTCCTTATCATGTCTGCTGATAAAGTATATACCTTTATCCGACAGTTTATTATACTCATTTTGATAATCATAATCCCTCATGCCAAGTATCACGTAAATATCCTTCTCATTAAGAAGCTTTGTACTGATTAGCTCCTTTTCGCCTGCGCGGTAAAGACCCTCCGGTCCTCCGAATATCTTCAGAAGCTTTGCAAGCTTTATATTGCCGATTCGCGAAACAGCCGAAGCATAAAGACCAAAGTACATTTCAGTTCCGTTCAAGAAAACACCTCCGGTCTGTAAGTCTCAAATCCTCTGTAGCATATTGCCTCCGAAAGGTGCTCCTGCTTAACTATATCCGATTCATCCATATCCGCAATCGTTCTTGCCACCTTAAGTATTCTGTAATATGCCCTCGCGCTCAGTCTGTATTTCTTGTATACAGCCTCAAACATTTCCCTCGCCATCTTCTCAAGCTTACAAAATTCCTCTATCATTGCATTATTAAGCTGTGAATTACACTCAATTCCTCTATCGCGATACCTCTCCCGCTGTATTTCTCTGGCCCTTTCAACCCGCCTTCGTATATTCTCTGAGCTTTCATTATCTTGCTTTGCACAAAGCTCATCATATCTTATTTCCTGTACATTAATATATATATCAATCCGGTCAAGAATAGGACGACTTATTTTTCCGGAATATCTTTGTATTGCCGAAGCACTGCATTTGCATCTTGTTCTGTCCGGATAATAGCCGCACGGACACGGATTCATTGAAGCCGCCAGTAAAAAATCAGCCGGAAAAGTATATGTTGCATCAAGTCTTGATATTGTAACCTCCCGCTCCTCAAGCGGCTGACGCAATGCTTCTATTACCGAATGTTCAAATTCCGGAAGCTCATCAAAAAACAAAACGCCTCCCGTCGCAAGTGTTATCTCGCCGGGTACGGGAATACGGCCTCCTCCGACTATGGAAGTTACTGTCGCTGTATGATGCGGTGCACGAAACGGTCTTTTTGTTACGAAAAAATTATCCTTGTCAAGCAATCCCGAAACACTGTAAATACGTGATAATCTAAGACTTTCCTCCATGGAAAGTGACGGAAGTATTGAAGGCATTCTCCTTGCCAGCATCGTTTTTCCGGCTCCCGGCGGTCCGGAAAGCAGTATATTATGATTCCCCGAAGCCGCAATTTCTATAGCTCGCTTTGCAAGCTTCTGCCCTGATATTTCAGCAAAATCACCGTAACCCTTTTCCTGCTCTTCCCTGACAAGACTGCTAAAATCAACCCTGAAAGGCGCAGGCTTTAAAGTCCCCTTCAAATACCCTGCTATTTCAGATATGCTTTTTACTCCGATAACGTCAATTCCGTGTATAATAGCCCCCTCCGCTTTATTTTCCTCCGGAATAATGCAGGTCTTAAAACCGTGCTCCTTCGCCGCTGCAACAATAGGCAAAATCCCGCTAATTCCGTTAATTTTTCCATCAAGACTAAGCTCACCTACAATGAGCAGACTATTAATATTGTCCATGGGTAATAATCCTGAAGCTGCCATAACCGAAACGGCTATGGGCAGATCGTAAGCCGTGCCTGCCTTTCTGATATCGGCAGGTGAAAGATTAACTGTAATGTGCTTGGGTTTCAGACAAAAACCCGAATTTTTAAGTGCTGTTTTTACACGCTCCTTTGCTTCACGAACCTCAGAAGCAAGAAAACCAACCATGCTGAACAGCGGCAGACCCTCACTTACGTCTGCCTCAACCTGAATGATACGCGCATCTATCCCAGACACAGATGCGCTGTATACCTTATAAAACATTTATCCCCTTTCTTCTCCGGCAGAAAGGGACCGCTGCTAATTATGCTTTAATATCTTTTCGAGCTCAGACATAAAAGTATTAACATCCTGAAACTCACGATATACGGAAGCAAAACGAACATATGCAACCTGATCAAGCTTCTTCAGCTTATCCATAATCAGCTCTCCGATTGTGCTGCTGGGAATCTCCTTTGATTCCATATTAAAAATTGCAGATTCAATCTCGTCAACAAGCTGTGTAATGCTCTCAACGGAAACAGGTCTTTTATGACATGAGCGTACAATACCCGCTTCTATTTTCGCCCTGTCATAGGGCTCCCTGATATTGTCTTTTTTGATTACTACCATGGGAATTGTTTCAATCTTTTCGTAAGTAGTGAAACGCTTGTCACACTCGTCACACTGGCGTCTTCTTCTTATTGAACTGCCATCCTCGGCAGGTCTCGAATCAATAACCTTGGTATTCTCGTTTCCACAAAAAGGACATTTCATGGCTTCCTCTTTCCGCGCATCGCGCATATGTATTTTCTTCCTAAAATAATTATAATAATTAAGAAATATTAGTCAAGATTTTTATCGGCTTTTTAAGCTTTTCTGCCTTAAGCTGTATCATTTCCGGTATATTGGCATATTATATTTTTAATCCCGCTTAATATGAACGGAGGCTCTATGCGCATATGCGAATTGCGTGAAAAAGAAGTCATAAACTGCCGAAGCTGTGAACGTCTCGGCTTTGTAAACGATATAGAATTTGATATATGCAGCGGATGCGTTGAAAAAATCATTGTTCCCGGTCCTTGCCGTCTTTTCGGTCTCCTCGGTCGCGACAATGAATACATTATCCCCTGGTGCTGCATCAAACAAATCGGTAATGATATTATCCTCGTGGACATCAATCCCGAAGAATTTCTTTCAAAATGCTGAATGACCCGCAGTGAGATTAATGCGTAAACATATACATACCGATACCGGCCGCAATTGTAAGATTCAGGGAATCAACATGCTCCGTCTGAGGTATTATTATGCTGGTTCCCTTCGATAAAAAGCTGTCATCCAGTCCCGTTGCTTCATTTCCGAACACCAGTGAAAAGAGCTTTGGCTTCGGACAGTTATCAATTGTAAGCGGCTTTTCTCCGTTAAGCATAAAAGTAAAAACCTCATGCTGCGCATATCTTTCACGATATTCATCAAAGCTTTTAAAATACTCATGACGAATTCTGAACAACGACCCCATCGAGCTTCTCACGGTCTTCGGATTAAAAACATCCGCACCCGGCTCAATTATTGCCATGTCATAAATTCCAAAACCGACAGCAGTTCTTATAATCGTACCAAGATTACCCATATTTCCGGGATTCACAAGTACAATATGCGGTTTTTCGGACTCAAGACTCTGTTTGTACTTATTAAATATGCCTATTACATAAACATTTTCCTTGTCACTTAATCTGCCGATCAGCTTATCATTACATGAAACCGGCACATTTACGGCATTACATTTTTTCTCAAGACGCTCCAAATCCGTATAGCTTCTATGCACCAATACCTCTGATACACATTCCGGCATGCCGTCAATAAGCTCATGAGTCGGGAATGCTCCCAATGTATAAGAGTACTCAAAATCCTTTTTATAGTTCTTTATCTCCATGGCTCCTCCGCTTCAACTTTTAAAGGTCCGGAAGAAAAACTTCCGGACCCTGATAATTATACTGGATATGCGTTGTTCTGAGCATCTGCTGCAGTCACATCAACCTTAGTCTGCTGTGCCTGACGATACTTAAAGAACTCAGTAGCAACCTGAGGGAATAAAGCGTATGACAATACGTCTTCATCCTGCTGCTTCCACTGCTCCATTTCCTTCTCAAGCTTCTTAAGCTCAGGCTCAAGAAGATCTGCAGGACGGCATGTAATCGGCTTTGTATCTCCGATACACTTCTTCTGTACTTCCTTATCAAAAGGCTTAACAGTCTTTCCGTATTTTCCTGAAAGAACTTCCTTTGTTTCCTTTGTTACCATCTTATAGCGCTCACCCTGTAATACGTTAAGAACAGCCTGAGTACCGACAATCTGGCTTGAAGGTGTAACAAGCGGCGGCTCACCGAGATCCTTACGAACTCTCGGAACCTCCTGAAGAACTTCATAATACTTATCTTCCTGCTTAGCTTCCTTAAGCTGTGATACAAGGTTTGATAACATACCGCCGGGTACCTGATACATAAGTGTCTTAATATCAACACCCATAACCTTGGGATTAAGAAGACCCGAAGCAAGGCACTCATCACGGTAAGGTCTGAAGTAATCAGCGATTTCTGTCAAAAGCTTCTGATCAAACTCTGTGTCGTACTCTGTACCGCGGAAGGTCTCAACCATAACCTCAGTAGCGGGCTGGCTTGTACCAAGAGCAAGAGGTGACATAGCACAGTCAATAACATCACAGCCTGCTTCAACAGCCTTAAGATATGTCATTGAAGCAACACCGCTTGTGTAATGTGTATGAAGCTGAATCGGAATCTTAACAGCAGACTTCATAGCGCCGATAAGCTCTGATGCGTAGTAAGGAACAAGCAGACCTGCCATATCCTTAATACAAATTGAATTTGCGCCCATCTCCTCAATCTGCTTAGCAAGCTTTACATAATACTCTGTTGTATAAGCATCTCCGAGAGTATATGAAACTGCTATCTGTGAGTGTCCTTTTTCTTTGATACATGCATTAACGGTTGCCTGAAGGTTTCTGATATCGTTTAATGCATCAAAGATACGGATAATGTCAATTCCGTTTGCAATAGACTTCTGAACAAAGTACTCAACAACATCATCAGCATAATGACGATATCCGAGAATATTCTGTCCACGGAAAAGCATCTGAAGCTTTGTATTCTTAAAGCCTTCACGAAGCTTTCTGAGTCTTTCCCAAGGATCTTCCTTTAAGAATCTGAGTGAAGCATCGAATGTTGCTCCGCCCCAGCACTCAACCGAATGATATCCAACCTTATCCATCTTCTCAATAATAGGAAGCATCTTCTCGGTAGGCATTCTTGTTGCAATGAGTGACTGATGCGCATCGCGGAGAACTGTCTCTGTAATTTTAATCGGTTTCTTTACAGCCATTTTAATCCTCATTTCTGTGCACACTTTTTTTGCGACACTGTGCTATGTGCACTTCTACACAGGTCTTATATTGTCATCCGAAAATTTCAAAAATTCACAATCGATTGATTAACACTTACATTACACCGAATATTGCCATAAATACACCGGCCGCAACAGCGGTACCGATAACGCCGGCAACGTTCGGACCCATAGCGTGCATAAGAAGGAAGTTGGTAGGATCTGCCTCGGAACCAACCTTCTGTGCAACACGTGCTGCCATAGGAACCGCAGAAACACCTGCAGAACCGATAAGAGGATTAATCTTACCCTTTGTAAGCTTACACATAAGCTTTCCGAGAAGAACACCACCGGCAGTTCCGCACGCAAATGCAATAAGTCCGAGTGCAACAATCTTAATCGTATCCCACTTAAGGAATGCCTCAGCACTTGTTGTTGCTCCGACGGAGGTTCCGAGAAGGATAACAACGATGTACATAAGAGCATTTGATGCAGTCTCAGTAAGCTGGCGAACAACACCGCTCTCCTTAAACAGGTTACCGAGCATAAGCATTCCGACAAGCGGAGCGGTACTGGGAAGGATGAGAACTACAACGATTGTAATAATAACAGGGAACAGAATCTTCTCGAGCTTTGTAACGGGACGAAGCTGCTCCATCTTGATTTTTCTTTCCTTTTCTGTAGTTAAAAGCTTCATAATCGGAGGCTGAATGATGGGTACAAGTGACATATATGAATATGCCGCAACCGCAATCGGTCCCATATATTCAGTCTGACTAAGCTTACCTGCAAGGAAAATTGAGGTAGGGCCGTCAGCACCGCCGATGATTGAAATAGCCGCAGCTGCCTTATCATTGAATCCCATAAGGATTGCCATAAGATAAGCAAGGAAAATACCAAGCTGGGCTGCAGCACCGAGAAGAAAGCTCTTCGGGTTTGCAATCAGCGGACCGAAATCTGTAGAAGCACCTACTCCGAGGAAAATCAATGAAGGCATGATTCCCCACTCATCAAGCAGGTAGAAATAATGTAAAAGGCCACCCTCTTCCATAATCTGCGGATACATATTTACAAGCAGCATACCGAAGGATATGGGAACAAGAAGCAGAGGCTCATAGCCTTTTGCTATGGCTAAATACAGGAAAAACAATGCTACAAAAATCATCAGTAGGTTTCCCCATGAAAGGGTAGCAAAAGCAGTCTGTTTAGCCAGATTAGTTAACGTATCAACAACGTAATCCATAATTTGTGTCTTCCTCCTGACTTTTTATAAAACTCATCAGGTATTAACCGATGAATCTCAACTGCTTAGTTTAATGTAGCAAGTAAATCACCAGCTTCAACAGATGCGCCTACTGCAACATCAATGCTGGCAACTGTTCCGTCCTGTGAAGCAACAATTTCGTTTTCCATCTTCATGGCTTCAAGAATAAGTAATACCTGTCCCTTCTTAACAGCATCTCCGGGATTTGCCTTAACGCCGAGAATCTTTCCGGGCATAGGTGATGTAACCTTAACACTGCCCTTTGCACCTGCAGGTGCTGCAGCCTTGGGAGCTGCTGCGGGTGCTGCCTTGGGAGCTGCCACTGCCTTGGGAGCTGCTGCAACGGGTGCTGAAACAGCGCCGCTTTCTTCTACTGATACTTCATATACATTTCCGTTAACCGTAATGGTATAATTCTTCATTATTAATTCCTCCTGATAATTGATATTTACGCACGACGTCTGATGCTTCTTACAAACAGACCGCCTGCAGGTACCTGAATGCCCTGCTCTGCTTCAAATGCATAAATTGCAGCGGTAATTACAGCCACAAGCTCTTCATCATTGCTGAGTTCCTCTTCAACAACAGGCTGCGGTGCTGCGGGTGCAGATACAGGCTCCTCTTTTACCTCTTTCTTGGTGCCGATCTTGCCGATAAAACCGAAAAGATAAATTACGAAAGATATGAATCCGAGGGCAAAAAATACTATTCCCATTCCCATGAGAGTGTTTAAGCCTGCCTTAGACATCTTATCGCCTAAGCTTACTGTTTCTTCAGCAAGAAATACTAAACTGTTTAATCCCATAGCATCACCTCATATTAAACCGTGCCATGCTTCTTAGCGGGACGGTCCTCTCTTTTTAAGTAGAGCATCTCAAATGCATATACTATATTCTTTCTTGCCTCTTCAGCAGTAATGATTGCGTCAACATATCCGCGCTTTGCAGCAGCTGCTGCATTAAGCTGAAGTGCTGCAAACTCAGCAGCCTTTTCTGCCTTAAGCTCAGAAGCGTTCTTCGCATTCTTAAGCTCGTCCGCGTAAATAATCTGAGCTGCAAGATCAGCGTTCATTGTACCAACCTCAGCTCCCTCAAGTGCAAACACAAGGTCAGCACCGATTGCCTTTGAATTCATGCAAATGTATGCAGAACCGATTGCCTTCTTTGTTATAAGATTTACCTTGGGCACTGTTGCGTTTGCAAACGCATATGTTAATTCGGCAGCGGCATCAGAAACCTTCTTTTCCTGACACATACATGTGCCGAAGCCTTCAACATTTGTAAGAGTAAGTACCGGAATATTGAATGCATCACAGAACTTAACAAAGCCTGCTGCTTTCTTACATCCGTCAGCCTTAAGCTCAGCCTCAAACTTCTCAACAACCTTACCGTTTTCATCCTTAAGGGCTGTTCTGTTTGCTACCGCACCTACTGTTGCGCCGTTAAGCTTGATGAATCCTGTAACCATTTCCTTTGCAAAGTCCTTCTTAACTTCAACAAGGAAACCGTCATCTGAGATATCCTTAAGAGCTGCAGCCGCATCGTCAAGATCTCCTGCAAGCTCAGAGCTTAATCTGTTCAGGTCATCTGCACACTCAACGAGTTCACTCTCATCCTCATTGCATGCAGGAATAATTGAAACGAGCTCACGTACTGCATTAAGTACAGAAACCTCATCCTCACCGACAAAATCAACCATGCCGCTCTCAGCCTTAAAGCCTGCTGCTGAGCTGTCGCATTTGTTAACATTGTTATCCTTAACAGCGTTAGGAGTATTAACAAAAATCTTTCCGTTATTTGCCTCAGCAAATACAAAATCACACATGGAGGCTGAAATTGATAATCCGCCGCCGCAGCTTCCGAATACAGCTGCAATCTGAGGAATAACACCCGATGCAAGAGCCTGTCTCTTAATAACCTCACCAAGACCCTCAAGAGCATCGGTAGCTTCCTGTAATCTCATACCTGCACAGTCAATAAGACCGATTACGGGAGCTCCAACCTTCATTGCCAAATCATAAATGCCTGCAATCTTCTTTGCATGCATTTCTCCGATGGAACCGTTAAGCACAGCGGCGTCCTGACTGTAAACATAAACGGGATTTCCATTGATGATACCGTAACCGGTAACAACACCATCTGAAGGTGCTTCTTTTGTCTGTAGATTAAAATCGGTATTTCTCTTTGTAACAAGAGCGCCGATTTCTACAAAACTGTTCTCGTCAAGCAAGGTAGCTATTCTGTCCTTTGCTGACAATTTTGCTGAATTACTCATCATTTACCTCCGTTATATTAAATAATATATCCAATTTTCACCGAATACCATTATAATGCATGCTGCACTTAAAATCAAATCATTTTAATTTTTTGGGCAATTTTCATAACATCTTCTTAACATTCCTCATCGGTATTGTACTCTATTTCCATATGTTCCATTGCTTTCCTGATTATCGGATAGCCAAAGCCCTTCCTGTACATATATGCCATGACCTTTTGAACCTCTTTATAGTCCGGGTTCTTCCTGTCACCAAGCTTCTTTCTCACGCAATTTACCGCAGCTTTAATCTCATCCTCTTCCTCACCTGCCACGTTTCCGATATCCTGCTCAAGACTTCGTATATTTTCATAAGCCCTTTCTATCTCATCACTTTTTATACCCTTTGCAGCAAGCTTATATCTCATTTCCCTGCTGCTAAGCTGATGCTTATTGTTTAAAAGATAGTGCTCCGTATATCGCACATCGTCCAGATATCTATAGCTGTACAGAAATTCAATCGTTCTTTCCGTCACCTCATCATTATACATTGAGCTTTTCAGTTTCCTTCTTATTTCTGCCTCGGATTTATCTGCGGTCTTCAAAATCGCCATCGCCTTCTGCTTTGCTCTGCGCAAAACCACTTCTTCAATAATCTGCCTGTAAACCTCTTCATCAATCTCACTTCCGACCGCAATACCATATTCATCAATTTCTCTTCCGTAAAGAACGAACGCAAATTCATAATCTATGTAAACCTCGTTCTTTATTCCTTTTTTCTCAATACCGGTTACCAGCACCTTCTGCCTCCCTCTCATTTATCCAAAACGGGACGACCAATCAGCCGTCCCGTTTTCATGCATTCAAAACAAGATAAAATTAATATATCAGTCGGTAAGCCCGCCTAAGCTGTCTTTGTTCTCTGCTTCATCAGATTCTGTTTCATCAACCTTGAAGCGGTTCCTTATCTGTGCTTCCACCTCAGCCATCATATCCGGATGCTCTGCAAGATACATCTTTGCATTCTCACGTCCCTGTCCGATTTTATCACCGTTGTAAGCAAACCATGCGCCGCTCTTCATAATAATATTCTCATTAACTGCAAGATCAAGAATATCACCCTCACGTGAAATACCCTTACCGTACATAATATCAAATTCGGCCTCCTTAAAGGGCGGAGCAACCTTATTCTTAACAACCTTGATACGGGTTCTGTTTCCGATGATTTCACCGTTGTTTTTTATCATGTCTATCTTTCTGACATCCATACGAACAGATGAATAGAACTTAAGCGCACGTCCGCCGGTTGTGGTCTCGGGATTTCCAAACATAACTCCGACCTTCTCACGCAGCTGGTTGATAAATACAACGATACAGTTTGTTCTGCTGACAACACCGGTAAGCTTACGCAAAGCCTGGGACATAAGTCTTGCCTGCAATCCGACATGGGAATCACCCATGTCTCCTTCGATTTCAGCCTTGGGTACAAGTGCTGCAACCGAGTCAATAATAATAATATCAACAGCTCCCGAGCGTACCATGGTCTCGGCAATCTCAAGTGCCTGCTCACCGTTATCAGGCTGTGATATGTAAAGATTATCTATATCAACACCGATACTCTTGGCGTAAACAGGATCCATCGCGTGCTCTGCATCAATAAATCCCGCAATACCCTTTCTTTTCTGAACCTCCGCTACCATATGGAGTGCAACTGTTGTCTTACCGCTTGACTCAGGTCCGTAGATTTCAATAATTCTTCCCTTCGGAACTCCGCCAAGCCCCAATGCCAGATCAAGACTTAAGGAACCTGTAGGAACGGTTTCGATGTTCATATGGGCGCTTTTGTCACCAAGCTTCATAACCGAGCCTTTTCCGTATGCCTTCTCAATCTGTGCCAAAGCTGATTCAAGAGCCTTCAGCTTGTTATCATCATATACTTCTGTTTTTGATTCACTTCTAGCCATGTTCTCCTCCAGACAATTAGTAGAACGAATGTTCTGTTGCCATAATACACTTTATCCTTTTATTTGTCAAGCCTTTTTCGAACAATCGTTCTTTTCTGATAATTCCCTCTCCAGTATACCGTATCGAAGCTTCATTTTCCATATAACAGATTCCACAAAATACACCGCAAAATATGTGAATATCGCTCATACGGATTTACTCCTGCATACCGCTGTTTTCTTCGTAAACATCAACGGCTGACTCATCCCCTGTATCATCCGCCGTATCCTCGGTTGCGGCAATGGTCTCGCCCGTGCAATATGCAATAAACTCGGCTGCACTCATCAGAATCTTTCTGGGCTTTGTTCCCTCCTCCGGTCCGACAACACCGGCCTCACTAAGCTGGTCCATAATTCGTGCCGCACGGTTAAAGCCAATCCTATATACCCGTTGGAGCATACCGATTGATGCCTTCTGTTTTTCGATAATGAACTTACCTGCCTCCTCAAAAAACTCATCACGGTCACTATTTACATTTTTCGCTTCCTCAGTAACCTGAGGATCAGGTGATACCGCACTGTTAATATGATTGGCAATTTTTTCATTATACTTAACATTTTTATACTGATTCTTAATAAACTCAACCGTTGCCGCAACCTCTCTGTCGGATACAAAAGCACCCTGAAGTCTGACAGGCTTCGGATATCCGGAAGGGAAAAACAGCATATCGCCTTTACCAAGCAGTTTTTCGGCACCGGCCTGGTCGATAATGGTTCTTGAGTCAACTATTGAAGATACCGAAAATGCAATTCTTGTAGGAATGTTTGCCTTAATTGTTCCGGTAATTACATTAACCGAGGGACGCTGTGTTGCCAGAACAACATGAATTCCCGATGCTCTCGCCAGCTGTGTAAGTCTGCATATTGCAGCCTCAACCTCCTTTGAATTTGCAGTCATCATAAGGTCATTCAGCTCGTCAACAATAAGTACAATCTGAGGAAGCTTGTCCGGACATTCACCCTCATTCCCCTCCTCATAGAATCTTTCTTCCATAAGTGTGTTGTAGGAAGCAAGATTGTTCACATTGTTATCGGCAAAGCGCCTGTATCTGTCATCCATTTCGGCAATTGCCCAGTTAAGGGCTCCGTTTGCCTTCTTAACATCCGTAACAACAGGTACAAGCAGATGCGGTATCCCGTTATACCCGGTAAGTTCTACCCTCTTCGGGTCAATCATAATAAGCTTTACATCCGAGGGCTTTGCCTTGTATATAATGCTCATTATCAGTGAGTTAATGCAAACCGACTTACCCGAACCGGTAGCACCCGCAATAAGCATATGAGGCATGCTCGCTATATCGGACACTATGGTTCCGCCCGATATATCCTTTCCGACCGCAAAAGCCAGATTGGATTTGCATTTTCTGAACTCATCCGTATCTATCAAATCCCTGAGCAGTACCGGAACATTTTTCTTGTTGGGAACCTCAATTCCGACCGCGGCTTTTCCGGGAATAGGCGCTTCGATTCTAATCTCGGGCGCGGCAAGTGCAAGCTTTATATCATCCGCAAGCGCTGTAATGGTTTTTACCTTTACACCCTGGTCGGGAAGAAGCTCATACCTTGTAACTGTTGGCCCGCAGCTTGCATCAGTTACCGTAACTCCAACTCCGAAGCTTTCAAAGGTTCTCTGAAGCTTGTCGATTATCTCCTGAAGCTCCTGCTGATTGTTTCCCGAATTCTGTGTTTCTGATTTTTTGAGAAGCTCAATCGGCGGGAATTCATATTCCGGCATGGCAGGCTTCTTCACCTCAGGAATCACACTCATATCAGTAAAGCAAACTGCACCGGAGGATGTCCTCTGCTCCGGCATAGCCGCAGCCTCTTCTCCGACCTGACTCTCCGCTTCCGCTAAAACCGTCTTACTTACAGAGGTCTCAGGCTCGCGATATACATTTGCAGCCTGCAGACCGCTTACCTCGGGCTCTGCTTTAATCACCGGTTTTTCTGTATTTATTTCTGCTGTATTTATTTCCGGCGTCCAGTTCTCAATATTTTCATCAGCAGCCTCCTGCACGTCAATGCCTTCATAATGCATACCGGCATTTACACTGTCCGGGGTCATTTCTGACACTCCGGCATTCTCTTCCTCATCAATAAACAGTGTCCTCGGCATAGTCTGTGTTACGCCGTTAATTCTTACCTCACGCATCTGGTGGGAAGCCGTATTTTTACCGCCAAATTTCTTTATCAGCTCTGCTCTTGCAATTTCCTCCGCATTTGTACCGATATCGACTGTATCGGAAGCATCACTTTTAGCAGCTTCGATTCCGGCATCTATTTCGCCGACATCAAATGCAGCTTCTCCGAAGGTCTCCCGGACCTCTTTACAGGGCTTCGTTTCCGTAATTTTTTCATGACCGACACCCATACCGCGCTTCATGAGATTTCCGATAAACGAATCCGGTTCATCAGATACCATACCGCTTAATATATCTTCATCGATACTTTCATCGGGTACGTAATCCGTTTTCTTTTTACTTACTGCTTTTTCATTAACCGTAACCTGACGCTCAACAATCCTTCTCTGCCTTGAGGAGTTCTGCTTTGTGTCATTACCGCTTACGTCCCGAACGGTATGACTCTCTTCTTCTGCGTAATCATCATAAGCCCCGGCATTATTAGCCGCTCTTTTCATTCTCCGCTCACGGGCATAGCCTACACCGCTTTTTGTTAAGTATGTAAAAATAGCTTTTCCGGTTATCAGTATTATAAAGACAAGCGTAAATGCGACCATAATACATACCGCCGCAACATCCCCGACAAAAGGACACAGCAGCTTACAAATCAGTCCGCCGAACAGTCCTCCGTATGTAGCATTAACCCCTTCATAATCCGGCAGTGAATTTGTAAAATAATCAAATACACCTATATCCTTATTAAATCCGCCGACAGCCATCTGAACAATTGCCGACGTAAACAGCAAAAGCATAATGCCGTAAATTATCTTTCTTACTGCCAGTCTGTTTCCCTTGTTCGCCATGCAGAATGCCACAATAAAAAACAGCACGGCCGGAAATACATAACCCAGACTTCCCATAAGCCCGAATATGATTGTATTCAATATAGTACCGAATGCACCGCAAAGGTTAAAATAGCTCAAAACAAGCAGCACAGAAAAAAGCAGCGTTATAATAATTATTATTTCATCTGAAATACTGCTTCTTTCATCGCGAC
>JAZNKQ010000003.1:0-15677 GCA_045578645.1 Lachnospiraceae bacterium | reverse complement strand
ATGGTATATAATCCTGAAAGGTACATTTATATTGTAAAATACAGTACTGAATCTAAGCCCGATGCAAACGGTAATTACAAGCTCCTTTCAATGGAGTATGATCCCGCGATGCGTCTTGATTATGCAAGTACGGGTGCAGTACATATAAGTGCGAAGGGGGAAGTAAAGGTTATACCGTTCTTCAGAACCTGCATTGAGCACTATATGGACAGAGAGGTTTGTGTAATCCTTAAAGACTCATCACGGAAAGTCCTCGGCCGGCTTGTGTCTGTTGATGAAAAGGCAGATGAATGTACTGTTTTGTGCGAGGACGATATAGAGACCGAAACAAAGACAATTTCCTTTAAGGATATAGAAAATATACGTATTATCGGTATTGTTACCAAGTACTATGATAACGGAACAGGATATATCGGAAAGAATTATTTTAATATTAAGAATGTAAAAAACGGACAGGCATACTCTGATTTGGAGGGAAGAAGAGTTTCTTTCCTGCTTCAAAGTGCATATAAGGGTGATTTAACAGATGCCGTTGAGCTTGAAGTTCTTGAGGACATAAAGCCAAAGGCAAAGACTGCACTGGTTATTGCCGAAAAGAATCTGATGGTAATAGGATATGATAAGGAAAAAGGATATAATGTCATGGATACGGACGATTATGATTCATATTCGGATATGGAATCCTCATCATATTATGTTGCGGCATTAGGAGATAATAAAACATCAACGGGAAGTCTGAATTTTGAAAAATATGACTATCCGGTTGTAATAAAAACTCTGAGAAGGGACGGAAAATCCGAAACCGAAGTGAAATTCGGCTCAGGAGTAAATAAGCGTCAAAAGGGCTATCTTACAAAGGTAATTGAAAAGGATGGCAAACGTTTTGGCTTTATTAACCGTACGCCAAATTGGGAGCTTGGCGGAGTTTATTGCCGTATACATGAATCGATATTCGGCTCTGAAGCAATAAGCAATTACGATTTTAATACAAGAAAGCATTATTACCCCGTTTTGTTTACCATACAGTATGATATTGAGAATAAGCCTGCCAAAAGTGTCAGGATACTCGGAGAGGAACCGATATTATACAATTCGGAGCAAAAAAAGAACTATAGATACGGGTTTGTTACAAGCTACAGAAAAGCAGATGATGTTGCGGTTATTTATAATGAATACAATATAAGTGAAGGGTTTAAGGCGACAGTACGGAAAGAGGCAAAGCTTAAGGCCCTCGGCTGGAATGAAAATGTAAATACAAGCAATAAGGTATATTTCATTACATATGAAGTTAAGGGAAATGAGGTTTCCCGAATTGTAAACATGGAGGGCTATTCACGTAAGGGAATACTTTCGGCGACCGCGAAGGACGGTGTGGCGGAAATAAAAAGAGAAACCTTCCGTGAGCCTGAGGGGGCTGATAAAACAGCTCTTGATATGATTGAGGGAGAAACTCTGATTATAGGTAATCAGATTTATCAGTATGCCGGAAAAGAGGACGAGGCGCTGCTTTTGCATGAGGGTGCCGCAGATGGTATGACAGGCGCGGTAATAAGATATGTTCCGGGCGAAGAGGAGATTTACAGGATTGGTGTGCTGACAGGAGCGGATGATGCCTTTGAATATGCATATATTAATGATTATTTAAAGTTTTCCACGGAAAAGCTTGTTGAACGAACCCATAAGGTGTTTAAGAACGATTCGAAAAAGCTGCTTGTTATATATTCACTTGATAAGGACAAGACGGTTAAAAATGTAATGATTCCGGAGGACGCAATTAAAGGACTGTTCCCCTGGAGAAGAGGTAATGTTGTATCCGTAACGACGGAGGAGCGTAAAGAGCGTAAGGCAGTTATGAAATGCGAGGACAGCAATTTAGCTGCGGACTACTATTATTATGTCGATACTGATTCTGCCATCAGTAACCTCGGCAAGGATCTCGAGGGCTTATCCGTTTATGCGCAGCTTGCCAAATGCTCGGCAGGAAAGACAGAGGAATATAGTAATAAGCTCCTTGCGCTTGAGCTCAGATGTGAGTATGAGAAAATGTATGTTGAAGAATATACAAAGGAAGGTGAAGCAGGTAGCGCAAGCATAGGCTATAGAGTAAAACGTGACAGCAGGGATAAAAAGAATATTTTCCAGGTAAATATGCGCCATTATGATTTCTGGAAGGCAAACAAGGATAATACTGTTGAGGTGGTCTTTAAGCCCTACAGATCAGAGGCGGATGATACAGAAGTGCTTATGGCATTCCCCCGAATGGTCAAATATAAAAACCCTTATACAAATGCAGCAGCAGGCGCACATCTTGAAGGCGGCGATGAAATGTTTAAGGGTCGCGATGAAGAAAAGAAGGAAATCTGGAACTATATTATTGATTCAAATAAGTGTGTAATAAAAGGAAGAAGGGTTTTCCTTTACGGACAGAAGAGATGCGGAAAGAGCAGTCTTGTGGAAATGATTAAATATGACATGAGTCAGTCGGATGAGATAAAGGAAAAAACAATACTTGTTTCCGTAACTGCCGCAAATATTCCTTACAGCGGACTTGCCGAGGCATTTGGAATCAGTATCATGGATGCAATCGGTGATACACTTGATGAACGCGGTGCAGAGAATTGTGATAAGCTGTTTGAGGATATTGACGAGGCACGTGATGCGTTTTCATGGGACAGCTTTAAAAATGTTGTAAACGATTTTTATAAGCAATTTCCCCAATACAGTATTATTTTATTTGTTGATGAGTTTACAAGAGTTTGCATGCAGGTGCTTAAGGCATGGCTCAAGGAGACTGAGACAGAGAAAAAAGATAAGCTTAGCGGCACGCTGCTTGTTACAAATTCGCTTGAAGAGCTTAGAATCTCACAGGTGATAATCGGACATGCAAACATGATATATGCATTGAAGATGCTCGGGCTTAGTAATGAAACTACGGAAAAATCACTGACAAAAAGATTAAATGCCTTTTCATATGATGATGCAAAATCGCTTATTATCGAGCCTATGGAAGAGGTTTTCGGAAAGGGAAAGTATTACTCTGAAGAGGATAATAAAGCTGCAATGAAATATATGATGGAGCTTTCAGGCAACAGTCCGTATGTATTAATGAATCTTTGTCAGAGAGTTTTTGAATATTATGTAAGTAATAAGATCGGAAGTATTATTACAGTCGGAGATGTTGATATGATTGCAAGAGATTTTTGCAGTGACATCAGAAACACTGATAATGATACCTTTGATGCAATACTGTTTGAAGTCGGCGATGAAGAGGGTGTAATGGACGAGCAGAAGCTGACATATATTTTCCTTGAAAATATGGTGCCTTTGCTTTTGAAGGAGGGTGACCGATATTGTGCAAAGGAAGATATTATTGGTGCTTTGCGGTCTGTTGACGGTAATTTCTGGAATGCTGACCGCATTGACAGCATGATTGAGACCTTAAAGAGCAGAGGCGTAATCGAGGAAGGTGAAGGAGAACGCTATAAGATTGTAATGGGACTCTTTGTGCGCTATATCCAGCTGAAAAAGGGCTTAAAGTAAAATATGTTTAACGGAGGATAAAAATGGGTCAGGGACAAAACAGCATACTCATTCGGAGAGATTCAAATGAGCTTGAGAATATTCGGACAGGTATTTTTGTGAATACTCCCGGGATGAGTGAATTCCATACAATTACCGGAGCACATGAAATCGGTAAATCTACTCAGAGAGATATGTGGTACAGTCTTTGGGCAGAGGAGACGGCAAAAAACGGCGGGAAGGATGTTTACTTTGTTTCCGTATCGGTTGCAAACTTAAACACAGCTCTTGATATTTGGAAGGCAGTTGTCTGGGGACTCAGTGACCAGATTGAAGATAATTATCCGCGTATGACCGAGGCAATCAGAAAAATTGATGAAGCGGAAGAGAAAATAAAAGCAACTACCCTTCAGACTCTGGTTGTGAATATGTTTAAGCTTTGTAAAACACTCGGAATACATGTCATTCTTATTTTGGATGAGGTGCAGAAGGTTAACAAATGGGGAAATGAAGAAAAGAAGAATTTCTTATATACACTTCTGAATATCCATAGCGAAAAAGCAACCTGCGGTGTATCGGTTTTGCTACTGACACAGAAATTAATCAGGGATATGGTTAGTGATACTGACAGTGAGCTTAGTGCGCTGATTCTCCGCTATCCGGAGGTAAGGTTAAGCGGATTTAATTATATTGACCTGCCTAAGATATTCATGAAGATGAAGGAGCATGGGCAGAATCTTAGCCGTGCAACCATCGGACGACTTTTATATTATTGCGGAAGGCATCCCGGACTTATAAGCCTTGTCAGCGAAGCAAAGTTTGAAGATTCTGTAAGCGGTGTTGATCTTTGCTGTAAGAATAGCAGGACGAGATTTAATGAAATTTATAAATGGTTTGCAGATGAGCTTAAGGAAGTGAAGTTTCTGTCCGCGGACGGCGAAATAAACGGTACGAATGTATTTATGCAGGCCTTCGTCGGTCCCTGCTTTGAGACGGAGTTTGAAATATCGGAGTGGCTTGAAACACTTTATGATAAGTGCCTTATTGAAAAATCAGCAATGAAATATGTGTATCGTGCGAGAGAATCCAGAGGGGAATCCTGCTCGGGAGAACAGCTTTGCCACATTTACGACCATATTGCAGGTCTTATGGAGGGCGACGAGTCAGAGCAGACCTATAAGGATTTTTATGCGGATTCCTTTGCAAAGAAGATGTACTATGAGCCTGTTTCACCATATTTTATTGAGTATCTGGTTAACCAGATACGAAAGGATGAGGATGATGAAATACGGGAGCTGAGAGTACTTATTCGCAGGACCGAGATTCTGTTAAGAAAGCTGATATATGATGTATACGAAAAGGAGGCACTGGTCGCACTTGGCTTTGCAAGTGCCGAAACAGACAGACAGAAAAAAAGCTTATGGGACAAAATTTGTGATAATCTTATTTATTCAATAAGTCACAACAATGCGGGTAATATAAGAAACAATACAAAGGTAACATACTGGCAGGGTAGTGACGGCGTTAAGCTTAAGGCAGAAAGATTAAAACGATATGAAATTACTCCTGTCGATGTTCTTGCGTTCAATAATTATTATCAGCTCATTACCTGGAAGGATCACAGAACGGGAAATGATGACAGGAAGTGCTGGACTGAGCTTAGCGGGTATTTAAGCTGCTATCGGCAGGCTAATAATCCCGCCAGATATAACGATAGTGAAATGCGTGCAGATTTTGAATTTTTAAATGATTCCCGTAATTATTTTGCACATGAAAATGTAGCTGTGGGATTTGCCGAAGAGGAAAACAGGGCAAAATTGAAAGGAATATGTAATAAGATAATTGAATCTATTGAAAATGAAGAAGCACGTTTGAACGGAGGAACGACATGAGCAGCGATAATATAAACAAGGTTTTCGAAAATCTGGATACAATACGAAAGCATATATTTGTAAATGAAGCAGGTGCCGTAAGCTGCTATACAATATGGTCGGATGAAGAAGCGTGCGGTACCAGGGCAGAGCTTCTTGCAGAGAGCTGGAAGAAGGCATGGGAAAATCAGAAAAAGGACAGCGGAATATATTGCATTGAAACGGATATTTCTGAATATGCGGCTGAGGCAGACCCGGAAGTGACAAACTGGCGGATTTGGTTTGACCTTGTAAAAAGGCTTTCGGAACGTATACCTGTCGAAGAATTGAGCGGAAGCAATTATAAGAAAAATCTGATTCAGTCAATATATCGGTACTTTACTGCTGACATGAAGCCTGAGGATATAAATGAGGAAAATTGCGTTAAGGCAAATTTAAATCTTGTACGACTGTTTAAGTGCTATACCGATTTAAAGCTTCATATTATTCTTTTATTAAGAAAATTTGAGCACTGCCTTACGGTTTTCCCTAAGGAAAAGGATACGGGCTTTTTCAGAACACTTTTTGACCTGAGTCCCAAGGGAAGCGCAAATCCGCTAAATCTCACGATTCTCGTATGCTCGAAGGTGTCTTTTGCTGATATTGCGCATCATGATGACGGTATTTCACCGGCAAAATCAGGCTATCCGGATGGTATTATGAGCAGCGGAAAACTCGCAAAATATGATGAAGAAGAATTTGCGGAATATTTAGCTGAATTTAAATAGTGTTATTTTGTAAAATTAAATATTGCACTGAAAAGACTAAAATAAATTATAAATGTCTCTTCAGAAGCGACCGGTTTCGTTTAAGAATCCTGTATTATTGTATATATCAGCAAGACGAAAAGATATTACATAGAAGAAAGGATTAACGAAACCGGTTTTTTCCGAATGGAGAATAGTGCGAAAAATCACATTGATATGCTGATTTTTCACACGGCCTATTTGTGCCGGAGCGTCACAAATAAGCCCTTATTCGACACGAGAAATCACCTTCGTGAATTTCTCGTGCGGATTCCTGCGCTACGCTTCGGAATGGAGAATAGTATGAAAAACAGAATAGCGGATGCACTTACCAGATTTAAGGAATACGGTGTGAGAGCCGGTAAAAATATTACGTTACCGACAATACTGTTTGTACAGAAGTACGGTATTTCACCCGAAAAGATGATTACCGAGCTTACCAAAATTTTTGGAAGAAAACAGTATTTATACTTTCGGATGGGAAGAAATTGCGGAGAAAAAATGCAGCTTGATTTCCTGAAGCTGGAAATCGAGAAGAAAGCACAGTTTGGTGAAAGCTTCGAAGGAGTTATTGTAACCGAACTGACAGGTGAGGAAGAACCCCGTGAGCGGGAGGCTATATATAGTTTCCTTCACAGACGCAGCAAAAACATAACTGCTTTATTTACAATAAGGAATGAGGAAGAAAGCGAAGGTATCAAAGAGGAACTGATGCAGTGGTTTCCGTTTGTAATAAAGGAAACAGCGGAATGCTACAGTGCAGCGGAACAGCTTGGTATTTTTAAAAAGGCGTTAAAGGAATGCGGGGCAGAGCTGACAGAGGAAGCGGAAGCCCTTGCGGATGAGCGCTTAAGACATATAAAGTGGAAAGAGACAGAGCACATTGAAAACAGAATAAGGAATGTTGCAAACAGTATTGTTTATGAAAGAATTACTAACGGGGAAAGCGTTGGCAGAATACCTGTAAGTACAGTCAGAAATGCTTTCGAGGAATTATCAGCGTCACGCGGCAAGGGCTTTTGTATCGGCTTTGCAGTTGCTGCAGATGAAAGTACAGGTAAGGTAAATAAAGAGTATGATAAGGAGATGGTTGCATGAATCAGATAAACAGTACAAGATTTTTAAAACAGAGTGAATTTGCTGAAGGACTTACAAAGCTTAGTCTTTCGGATAAGAGCTATGAAGCGGCGGGGATGCCGTTAATGGTTGAAGGTAATAATGTTTTTACTGACACCGGAGATAATCATACAATTATTTTCGGAGCTACGGGAAGTAAGAAAACCAGACTTATGGTAATGCCTTCAATTGAGCTTTTATGCAGAGCGGGAGAATCCTTTGTAGTGACGGATCCTAAGGGCGAAATTTTTGCAAAGACAGCAAAAAATGCCAGAAAGTACGGATACCATGTAAAATGTCTTGATTTAAGATATATCGAGAAGAGCAAAAGCTGGAATCCTTTAAGCCTTCCGTATACTCATTATGTGTTAGGAGAAACTTCAAAGGCAATGGAGCAGATTTCGCAGATAGTTAATATGCTTGTTGAAGATAAAAATGAAAAGGATAAGTTCTGGTCAAACGGTGCAAAAGATATTATTACCGGATTCATTCTTCTTTTGATGGAAGTGGCTGATAATGAAAAGGAATGCACATTTTTAGCACTGCTGGAATTATGGGAAAATTATCTTACGAATCGCAGGGACTTTTTTGAAAAGGCTAAGGAAGAGAAGAATAAGACAATATACCGGAAGATGCTTCCTCTGAATAATGCTGCAACAAGTACGCAGGGAAGCTTTGAAGCGTACGTTTCGGCAAGCCTTAACCGCATAGCAATCAATCAGGATGTATTAACGCTTTTAAGCGGTGATGATATATACATGCCTACGATAAATGAAGAAAAGACCGCAATATACCTTGTTATTCCGGATGAGAATACAACCTATCATTTCGTTGCGGCATTGTTCATCTCCCAGCTGTATGATGTATTAATAGCAGAAGCTCAGAAATGCTTTGATAAAAAGCTTCCTATAAGGATGAACTTTGTCATTGATGAATTTGCAAATATGCCGGAAATAGAAAACATGGATTCAATGATTACGGCAGCCAGAAGCAGAAATATCCGCTTTTTCCTTGTTGTTCAGAGTATGAAGCAGTTAATATACAAATATGCGGAATATGCAGAGGTAATCTGCGGAAACTGTAATAACTGGGTTTATCTTTACAGTAAGGAATATGAGCTTTTGAAGATGATAAGCAATTTATGCGGAGAAAGAATTTTTGATAATAACAGCAGGATTCCTCTGATTTCAGAGTTTGAGCTTCAGCATTTAAATAAAGATGAAGGACAGGCGCTGGTTCTGGCCGGAAGAAGCTTTCCCTGTGTTGTTAACCTGCGTGATATTGATGCATATGTATTTGGATAAAGAAAGATGATAAAGTAAGTAATTATCTCAGTGAATAATGTCCACTGAGCCGGGCAAAATAATATAAGTTTAATTTATCTATTAATACCGGCTCAGAATGGAGGACAATAATGGCAAAATGTATATGTGCGTCAGGGATAACAATTGATAGGGTTATCGGAAGAGAAATTCTTGATTCCAGAGGTACCCCGACAGTTGAAGTTGAGGTTGTATTAAATGACGGAAGCTGCGGTACGGCAAAGGTGCCTTCGGGAGCTTCGACCGGAACCTTTGAAGCTGTTGAGCTTCGTGATAATGATAAAAAGCGGTATTTCGGAAAGGGAGTTGAGACCGCGGTAGGAAATGTCAATAAGGCAATATGTGAGCTGCTGAAGGATAAGAATCCATACGTTGTCCAGACTGACAGATGCCTTTTAAAGCTTGATAAGACATCAAATAAAGGTGAGCTCGGGGCAAATGCCATACTCGGAACATCAATGGCACTCAATGCTGCTGCGGCAGAATCACTCGGAATTCCTTTGTACAGATATCTTGGCGGAATTCAGGCAGTAACAATGCCTTTGCCGATGATGAATATTATTAACGGCGGCGCTCATGCTTCAAATTCTCTTGATGTGCAGGAGTTTATGATTGTTCCGACCGGTGCAAAAAGCTTTAAGGAGGGACTTCGCAGATGTGCTGAGGTCTATCATACGCTTAAAACAATAATTAAAGAAAAGGGGATGAGTACGGCAGTAGGCGATGAGGGAGGCTTTGCTCCCGAGCTCAAGGATGAAGAGGAGGCAATAGGACTTATACTTGAGGCTGTTGAAAGAGCCGGTTATTCAAACGGAAAGGATTTTATGATTTCGCTTGATGTAGCAGCCTCTGAGTGGAAATCAGCCTCCGGGAAGGGAAGCTATCTTCAGCCAAAGCAGAAAAACGAGTATACAACAAAACAGCTTATCGAAAAATGGTGCGCATTATGTGAAAAATATCCGATTTTCTCAATTGAGGACCCGCTTGATGAAGAAGACTGGGACGGCTGGAAGGAGCTGAACGGAAGAATAGGAGGCAGAGTACTGCTTGTCGGGGATGATTTGTTTGTAACAAACAGCGGAAGACTTAGAAAGGGTATTGAGAATTGCGCTGCAAATGCAATTCTTATAAAGCCGAATCAGATTGGGTCTGTAACTGAGACTCTCGAGACAATATTACTTGCTAAGCAGAACGGAATGAAAACCGTTATCAGTCACCGCAGCGGAGAAACAGAGGACACCTTTATTGCTGACCTTGCAGTAGCGGTAAATGCCGGATATATAAAAACAGGTGCGCCCTGCAGAGGAGAGCGCACCGCAAAATACAACAGACTTTTAAAAATAGAAGAGGAACTGTCAAGATAATCAGTCGCCTCCGATAGGAACAGGTTCAAGGTCTTCGCATCGGAAATATTTAATCATATTATTGCTGTGGAGACCGATTGAATCGTCCGTTGCCAGATTAATGTCACGTACATATGTAACATGGTCATATATATAAAAATTATCAAATTGTGAAGCATCATACGGTAAAATAGGTGAGAACTTTTTATCCTGCATATGTACCTCCGATATGATTTAATAAGATGATTATATACCTGTTATGCTTTTTTTTCAACCGGATTACTTCTTTTTAGCAGCAGCTTTTGAAGCTCTATAACCGGAATCGGTATGAAGGATAATACGGCAACAATAATCCAGTGTGATAAACTAAGCGGGACGGTATTAAACAGCCCGGAAATTGCGGGGATATTAATAACTGAAAACATTAGTAATGAGCCTATTGCAAAAGCGCCTGTAAGCCTTGGATTGCTGAATAAGCCTACTGTAAAAACAGAAGAGGAGCTTCGTGTGTTAAAGGCATGAAAAAGCTGTGACAGTCCGAGTACTGCAAATGCCATGGTGTTTCCGTAGGTATCCTTTCCTATAAGACAGGCAATAAGAGATAAAAAGCCTATCATAAAGCCCTCAAGTACTATTGACGCAGTGAAACGGAAGCTGAAAATGCTTTTGCCTGATTTGGCGGGCGGCTGACGCATAATATAGGGGTCCGGAGCTTCATATCCGAGGGCTATTGCAGGAAGAGAGTCGGTTATCAGATTAACCCATAGAAGCTGTATCGGAAGAAGCGGACTTTTATGACCAAGAGCTATTGCGGTAAAAATCGTTATTATTTCTCCGATATTACAGGAAAGCAGGAAATGTACTGCTTTTTTTATATTGCTGTAAATACCTCGCCCTTCGCGTACGGCAGCAACAATTGTAGCAAAATTATCGTCTGTAAGAATAATATCTGATGCACTTTTTGCTACGTCGGTTCCGGTAAGCCCCATGGCACAGCCGATGTCGGCTGCCTTTAGAGCAGGAGCATCATTTATACCGTCTCCGGTCATTGCAACAACTTCGCCATGCTTTTGTAATGCCTTCACAATTCGCACCTTATGAGACGGAGTAACGCGCGCAAATACTCTGTAGTTCTTTATTCTTTCTGAAAGTACCTTGTCGGAAAGCTTATCAAGCTCACTTCCGCATATAGCATTATTTAAAGAATCGTTTGTATCAAGTATTCCTGTTTGTCTGGCAATTGCAACTGCAGAGGTTATATTATCACCGGTAATCATAACAGGGATGATTCCCGCATGACGGCATTCTCTTACGGAAGGAATTATTTCGCGCCGCGGCGGGTCGGTTATGCCGATCAGACCCTCGAAGCACATTCCGCCTACAGCAGAAAGTCCCTTTGTACGGCATAGCTTAAGCTGTGCGTGGTCAAGCTCACAGGTGGCGACACAGAGAATGCGCAGACCTTCGGACGCGAGTCTCGAATTATTATCAAGGATTCTTCGCTTTAAATTATTGTCGAGAGCAGGAACTCGTGTACCTTGCTTATAAGAAGTACAAAGGGGCAGAACACATTCCGGAGCACCTTTAATAACGGAAAGGAATCTGTTGCCGAGGGAGTGTATGGTTAACATGACCTTTGTGACTGAATCAAAGGGGATTTCGTGAACACGGGGATACTTGCTGTCCAGCTCTTTTTTTGTGTCGCCGGAAAGCTCATATGCATTTATCAGCGCCGTTTCGGTAGGATCACTGCCGGTGTCTGAGCAAAGTGAAGCATAATGAAGGATTTTTATGGCTTCGGGAGCTGATACGGAGTAGTCTGCACTCAATGTATTAATTACCGTTACGGTCATCCTGTTTTGAGTAAGAGTACCGGTCTTATCGGAGCAAATATATGTAGCACTGCCAAGAGCTTCAACTGCCGGCAGCTTTCTTATGACTGCATTCTTTTTCGCCATTCTGCGTACACCCAGTGAGAGCATTATTGTTACAATGGCAGGAAGACCTTCGGGAATTGCGGATACCGCAAGGCTTACAGCAATCATAAACATGCTGTAAAATTCACGTCCCTGAAAAATGCCAATAAGAAGTAGCGCAAGGCAGACAGCCATGGCACAGATTGCAAGATATCTGCTTGTGGCGGCAAGCTTTTTTTGTAAAGGAGTTTCAACGTGCAGCTGCTCATTAAGCATATCAGCAATTCTGCCGACTTCGGTATGCATACCCGTTGCAGTTACAATTGCGGTTGCACGGCCTGCAAAAACTGACGATGAGGAGAAAACCATATTGCATCTTTCGGCAAGAGCACAATCTTTAGCGAGTGATGCTTCGGCATTTTTTGATACCGGATGCGATTCGCCCGTAAGAGCAGCTTCATCTGTGAGAAGATTTACTGATGTTAACAGTCTGGCATCGGCAGGAATACTCTGTCCTGCCTCAAGAAAAATTATGTCACCGGGAACAAGCTCTCTTACCGGACAGGACAGCTTCCTTCCGTCGCGGAGAACAGATGCTTCAGGTGCTGCCTTTCTCTTTAACGCATCAAGAGTTTTTTCTGCTTTATATTCCTGAAGTACGCCGAGTATTGCATTAATTACTATTATCGAAATAATAATTATCGTGTCAGCGATATCCGGATTACCCTCAAGAAAGGAGGATACGTATGAAATAATGGCTGCAGCAATAAGTACTAAAGTGGTAAAGTCCCTGAACTGATAAAAAAAGCTGTATATTATTCCGTGCTTTTTTACTTCGGTAAGCTCGTTAAAGCCGTATTTTGAAAGGAGAGAGGGTATATTGTCTGATGAAAGTCCCTTGTCGTAGTCTGTTTTAAATATATTTAAAGCTTCCTTTGAAGAAATGTCGTGATAATGCATAGACCTGCCAATTTTGTTGATAACAAAGTATATGCGTGTCTTTGGCAATTATAACTCCCCGGTAAATAGCGCCATACTTTTGACATATATGTGGAATAAATTTACTATAACTATAAATATGTAGGTTTATGTGTACGGAAAGGAGGACAAATGAATATAAGAATTTCGGAAACCGATTCATTAATAAAGAGTCCTTCTACTGCTGCCGTAATGAAAACTCCCAAGGTGGTCAGAAAAAGCCCCGTTGAAGAGGAGAGAAGCATAATTAAAGAAACCGGTCGTAAGATTGCGCTCGGAACGACACCTGCATATACGATTAGTATTTCTTCAGGCGGTCGTGCTGCCCTTGAAGCAATGAAGGTTATGAATGAAAATCGTATTAATTTCACTGAGTCAATTGACGATATAGATAATAAGGATAACGATATTGCTGTATACGATGAAGCAGATGAGACAGAGGCTTTGCAGGAAAAGGAGGATGTCTTTGAAGAACAGGCTGTAGAAGAATCGGAAGACATTAATGAAATTGTGACAGATGAAACCGATTTAGAAGAGCGTGAAGATGATTTTGCTGATGAAGAAGAATCTCTTTCTGTTTATGAGGAGCTTTTGAAAGAAGAAAGCGAAGGTATTTCAGCAGAGGATGAACTTAATAAAAGTAACAGCAATTCTTTTGAAGCTGTACCACAGGTTTTGAAGGAAGCCATAGCCGCATACAATTTTCAGATGTCTTATCAGATTAATGCAGCGGTAATGCAATAGAGTTAGGGTGGAAAAGGATTTCCACTTATTGCGGAAAGGAGGCAAATAATATGGCATCAAATTTCGGAATCGACACATCAAATTTTAATTCTTATTTTAGCTCAGCAGCAGGTTCTGCTTCAAGGTCTGATACTGCCGGCTCATTACTTTCTTCAATGGGCAGTACCCTCGGAGATTATTCCCTCATTAAAAGCGGTTCATACAAAAAGCTTTTGGACGCTTATTACAGCCGTCAGAATACTGAAGCGGCAGAGGAAAGCACAGAGAGTAAGGCAGAGAAGATTAACCTTGTTAAGGCTAAGGACGATGCGGCAGTACTAAATGAATCCGTACAAAAGCTCATGAATACGGAGCTTACGGAAGATAACAGGGAAAAAATAAAAGAGAATCTTAAATCGGTTATAGAGTCATACAATAAGCTGATTGATTCGGGCAGTGAGGTTGATAATAAATCAGTCCTTAGAAATACCTTATGGATGACTCAGTCAACTCAGTCAATGACAGTTTTACTTAATGAAATCGGTGTTACAATTGGAACAGGTAATAAGCTTACGCTTGATGAAGACAAGCTGGATACTGCGAAGCTCAGTACGATGAAGACTTTATTTAACTCGAAGGATTCATATATGGGTAAGCTTCTTGCGAGAACAAATACAATTGCTAAGCTTTCGGCAGCTGCATCTTCTGACAGTAAGAGAGCATCGGCATATACAAATCTTGGTGAGTATAATAATATAACCGCCAGTACAATGATTAATAAATTAAGCTAAGAAAAACCGGAGCGTTTCGTCGCTCCGGTTTATTATTTTAGCGCTTCTTTTCAGGTTCATCGTAGAATTCACCGAAGGTATCAACGGTGATTGCCTTAATTTTCTGTTCTTCAAGGGGACGGTCGTTACGGTCAACGGGAGTCTCTGCAATTTTGTTAACAACCTCCATGCCCTCGATAACTTTACCGAAGGAAGCATATTGTCCGTCAAGATGAGGTGAATCCATGTGCATGATGAAGAACTGTGAGCCTGCTGAATCGGGCATCATTGATCTTGCCATCGAAAGAACACCGGCAGTATGCTTAAGAGGATTGGAAAAGCCGTTCATATCAAATTCACCTCTGATTGAATAGCCGGGACCACCCATTCCGGTTCCGTCAGGACATCCGCCCTGAATCATAAAGCCTTCGATAACGCGATGGAAGATTAATCCATTGTAAAAATTGTTGTTAATAAGAGATATGAAATTCTTAACGGTATTGGGAGCAATATCGGGATAAAGCTCAGCCTTAATAATGCCGCCGTTTGCCATTTCGATTGTAATAATCGGATTCTGTGCCATAATAGCCTCCATAAGTATTTATTTTCCGTCTGAGTATAGCAGATAAAATGATGCATTACAATGAAAATCGTAATATCATATATGAATATTAATCCATTTTCCCTGCTTAAAGCGTATTGTTGAAAGAATAAAGCGCCCAATCTGATCGGTCAGTACACCGAGCCAAATTCCTTCGATACCGAAACCTAAGATATAGCAGAATGCATAGGATGAAACGGTACGTATTACCGTAACACAGATTGTTGATGCGAATGCAGTAAATTTTGTATCACCTGCGCCGCGAAGACATCCCATATAAATTACCTGTGCAATCTGGAATACGCATGTAACGAGTATTATATAAGTTATGTGTACACCGTACTCGATTATTATTTCTTCGACAAAGAACAGGGAATAGATAAATCGTGCTCCGAAGAAATAGGTTACTGCCAGAACGGCTGAGATACATGCTCCGATAAAACGGCATGACCGGCCGTATTCTTTTGCTTTGTCAGGGTCTTTTGCACCAAGGCTGTATCCGATAAGTGCAACTGCTGCTGCCTGAAGACCGTCGCCGAAGGAGAAGGAAAGGCTCATGATGTTTGTGCCGACCTGATGTGCGGCAAGAGCCTCGGTACCCTGATCTGCTGCCATTAAAGCAGTTGCCATAAAGCCTACGCGAAGGAGTAACTGCTCAAAAAAGATGCCGTAACCGACCTGAACAAGATTCTTAAACGCCTCAATTCTCGGACGAAGCTTATTCTTAATGATG
>JAZNKQ010000002.1:0-9761 GCA_045578645.1 Lachnospiraceae bacterium | reverse complement strand
TATATTGATAACTGGGCGGTCTGTGATACCTTTATTCCGAAGCTGTTTAAGCAGTATCCGGAGCTTATATATAAAAAGACGCTCGAATGGCTTCAAAGCAGCCATGTGTATACCGTCAGATTTGCAATCGTTACGCTGCTGCAGAATTATCTTGATGAATATTTCCGTAAAGAAATAAATGATTATCTTGCAAAGCTTGATTCAGACGAATATTATATAAATATGGCAATCGCCTGGTATTTCAGCTTTGCACTGATAAAGCAGTACGATGCCACAATAGAGCTGTTTACCGGACGAAGGCTTAAGAAATGGATTCATAATAAGGCACTTCAGAAGGCTGTAGAAAGCAGACGTGTTAATGACGGGCAGAAGGAATGGTTCAGGGCTTTAAAGATTGTGTAGAAATTACGGATTCCTGCGCTGTGTCGGGAAAAGAGGAGTATTATGTTAAATAAAAGCAATAAGGCTTCCGCTTATGTTGACGGAAGCTTTAATTCGGATATCGGAAAATATGCCTACGGGTGTGTACTGTTTCACGATGACGGGTATGTAGAAGAGCTGTGCGGGTCGGGGAATGCTCCCGAGGGCGTTGCCCAGAGAAATGTTGCGGGAGAGATGATAGCCGCAATGCTTTCCGTAAAATGGGCCCTGCTTAACGGCTATGAGAGTATTGAGATTTTTTATGATTATTCCGGAATTGAAAAATGGGTAACAGGAGAATGGCGAGCAAAAAACGAGCTGACGCAGAAATACAGGAATGCAATGCAGAACTGGGGAAAGCGCATCAGAATTACCTTCAGTAAGGTGGCGGCACATACGAATGTCAGGTATAATGAGCGCGCTGACAGGCTTGCGAAGGAGGGACTTACAAAAGAGGCAGGACTTCCGCAGATTGTACCGTACAGAAAAAACAGATAGTATTATTTTTGATGAAGTTGTGGACAATCAGTTTTTCGTATATTATAATTGTTAGGAGAAAGTGATTGCAGGAGGTATGGTATGAGTTTCTTTAAGGATTTAAAGGACGATGGCGCTAAGGATATTGTTATGGAAGAAAGCATGGTAAAGCCTGAGGAGAGCGAAGATCTTTTCGCTGTTGAGGCTCCGGCTGTGGAGAATATATCCGCAGTGCAGTCTGATGAGAATATTGGGGATGTGCAGGAAGCTTCACTTGTTGATGAATATGTTGACGAATCCCTGCTTGAGAATTTATTTGATGAGAACAGTGATGCCGATGTTGATGAGGCTGATGAGGAGTACGAGCTTGAGGAGGAAAAGCCCGCAGGCGCTGCAAGTGATACAGATGAACAGATAACTGTCATTACAAAGGGAACAACAATTAACGGAAGCATTGTATCGGATTGTTCACTCAATGTAATGGGAACGATAAACGGTGACATCGAATGTATCGGCAAGCTGACGATTTCAGGAAATGTTGTAGGTAATTCGGTTGCTTCGGATGTATATGTTAACGCAAAGAGACTTGACGGTAACATTGACAGTGAAGGAAGCGTCAAGATTGGTCTCGGAACTGTAGTTATCGGTGACATAAAGGCTGCTTCGGGAGTTATCGCAGGAGCTGTTAAGGGTGAGGTTGACATTGCGGGACCGATTGTCATTGACTCAACGGCAATTATTAAAGGAAATATTAAAGCTAAATCAGTACAGATGAATAACGGTGCCGTGGTAGAAGGTTTCTGCTCATTGAGTTACGCATCAGTTGATATTGATGACATTTTTGAGTAAGGTATATTACGGAGGCTGTTATGAAGTACAAGAGAGTATTACTGAAGCTGAGCGGTGAAGCGCTTGCAGGAGAAAAGAAGACCGGCTTTGATGAGCAGACGTGTATTGCGGTTGCAAAGCAGGTAAAGACGCTTATTGACGACGGAACTGAGGTTGCTGTTGTTATCGGCGGAGGAAATTTCTGGAGGGGCAGGTCAAGCGAGACTATAGACCGTGTTATGGCTGATCAGATCGGAATGCTCGCTACGGTTATGAACTGTATCTATGTCTCTGAGATTTTCAGACATGTCGGGATGAAAACAGCCATATATACACAGTTTGCATGCGGTGACATGACAGAGCTGTTTTCGAAGGACCGCGCAATGACGGCATTAAAGGAGGGTAAGGTAGTTTTCCTTGCCGGAGGAACGGGACATCCGTATTTTTCAACAGATACCGCAACGGCGCTCAGGGCAATCGAGCTTGAAACGGATATTATTCTTATGGCAAGAGCGATTGACGGTGTATACAGTGCCGATCCCAAGCTTGACAGCAGTGCGGTTAAGTACGATACCATTTCATATGCAGAGGTTCTTGAAAAGAAGCTTAAGATACTTGATATGACAGCGACCGTTATGTGTATGGAAAATAAAATGCCTCTTCTGGTGTTCTCACTGAATGAGGAGGATTCCATCGTAAATAATACATTCGGAAAATGTACCGGAACGATTGTTACGGTTGACTAAAATAAAGGGGGATAACATCATGGATGAAAGAATTAAACCTTTTGAGGAAAAAATGAAAAAGACTATGGACGTTCTCACAGAGGAATATGCTTCTGTAAGAGCAGGACGTGCTAATCCGCACCTTCTTGACAAGCTTAGAGTTGATTACTACGGAACACCTTCACCTCTTAACGCTGTAGCTAATATATCTGTTCCCGAAGCGAGAGTTATTCAGATTCAGCCCTGGGAGTCAAAGCTCATTAAGGACATTGAGAAGGCTATTCTTGCATCGGATATCGGTATTACACCGAATAACGACAGTAAAATAATCAGACTTGTTTTCCCTGAGCTTACAGAGGAAAGACGTAAGGAGCTTGTTAAGGATATCAAGAAGAAGGCTGAGAATGCAAAGGTGGCAGTCAGAAACATACGCCGTGATGCAAACGATACAGTTAAGAAGCTCGGAAAGTCGGGCGAAATATCAGAGGATGTTCAGAAGCAGATTGAAGATGAAATCAATAAGGTAACTGAAAAATTCTGTGATGATATTGATAAGCAGCTTGAAATCAAATCAAAGGAAATTCTTACCGTATAGTTTTTGGTGATTTTGAAGGGATTCCTCGCAAGGCGAAGAAGACGGCTTGTTGAAGAATCCCTTATAATTTGTATGGATTTTTTTGGAAGGGAACAAATCAGGGCTTTGGAGGCATTATGTCTGAATCAAGTAAAATTCCGCAGCATATAGCGATAATAATGGATGGAAACGGCAGGTGGGCGAAGAAACATTTTCTGCCGAGAAGCATGGGTCATTCCCAGGGAAGTAAGGTTGTTGAAAAGATATGTCGTGCTGCCCACGATATGGGGGTGAAGTATTTAACGATATATGCTTTTTCAACTGAAAACTGGTCACGCTCCGAAGATGAGGTTAATACGCTAATGGACCTGCTCAGGTCATATATGAAGGAGTGCATTGAAAAGAGTAAAAAGAATAATATGCGAGTGCGTGTAATCGGAGATGTTACAAGGCTGGACGAGGATTTACAGCAGAGTATCAGACAGCTTGAGGAGTTCTCAAAGGATTTTACGGGACTGAACTTTCAGGTTGCCCTTAATTACGGCGGACGTGATGATATTCTCAGAGCAGTAAAAAGGGTTGCGGCTGAGTATGCACAGGGACAGCTGGATTTGAATGCTCTGACTGAAAAACAGTTCTCGGAGTATCTTGACACGCAGGAAATACCCGAACCGGATCTTCTGATAAGGACAAGCGGAGAGATGCGCATATCAAATTTCCTGATTTGGCAGATGGCATATACTGAGTACTATTTTACGGATACACTGTGGCCCGATTTTAATGAAAAAGAGTTAAAAAAGGCTGTGGAGTATTACGGGAAACGGGATCGCAGATTCGGTGCAAGGAAAGAGGAGTAGAGGATATGGCAAAGGATATTAATAATGATAATTCGTTTTTAATAAGACTGAGAAGTTCGGTAATACTTATGATTATTACGATTGCTTCAATGCTGCTTGGCGGTGAGGTATTGTTTTTTGTATTGGCGGCAATAACGGTAAAGGGTCTTACGGAGCTGTACAGGGTAGTTGATGTAAGTCGTACTTTTGCGGGAATTGTCGGATATATTGCCGCACTTGCGTGGTATGCCCTGGTTTATTTTGATAAAACGGAGCATATGGCTTTGTTTACAGGCGCCTCCTTAGTGGTTTTACTGGCTGTTTATGTATTAACCTTTCCCAAGTATAATTCCGAGAAGATTACAATGGTTTTCTTCGGACTGTTTTATGTTGCGATAACACTTTCATATATTTACAGGCTTAGAATCGGAGCCGGAGGAGCATATACGGTATGGCTTGTATTTATAAGCTCATGGGGTTCTGATACATGTGCATATCTTGTCGGAAGAAAAATCGGTAAGCATAAGATTGCTCCGAAGCTCAGTCCTAAGAAGTCACTTGAGGGCTGTATCGGCGGCATGGTAGGAGCAGCATTGCTCGGCTTTGTTTATGCTACGATATTTAAGGGACAGCTGGGAGACATAGCAGCTCCTCAGCTTGTGTTTGCGGTAATCGGAGCTGCAGGTTCTGTGGTGTCACAGATTGGTGACATGGCTGCATCGGCGATTAAGAGGGATAAGGGTATTAAGGATTACGGAAGGCTTATTCCCGGGCACGGCGGAATTCTCGACCGCTTTGACAGCGTTATATTTATTGCGCCGATAGTGTATTACTTATTGCAGTTTCTTGGTTAGTAGTGCGAAAATCACATTGATATATTGCTTTTTCACACGGCTGTTTGCTTCTGAGCGAAGGCAGATAACTATAGCATACTTATTGTGAAAAGTCGCTCGGAATGGAGTTTGTAAATTGAAGAATTTGTGTATACTTGGTTCAACAGGCTCAATCGGAACTCAGACTGTTGAAATTCTCAGGGCGCACGGCGGATACAGAGTTTTATCGCTTGCGGCGAAGGAAAATATTGATAAGCTTGAGGAGCAGATACGTGAATTAAAGCCTGAACGCGCATGTGTTTTCAATGAAGAGCTTGCGGCGGTTCTGCGCGAAAGGGTAAAGGACGTTTCCGTTAAAATAGTTGCGGGAATGGAAGGGCTTCTTGAATGTGCCGGTGATGAGAGAAATGACATGACCGTAACTGCGATGGTGGGTATGATAGGAATATTGCCGACCATAGCTGCGATTAAGGCAGGCAGCGATATTGCCCTGGCAAATAAGGAAACGCTTGTCACAGCCGGAAGTATTATTATGCCTCTCGTAAAGGAGTACGGAGTAAGACTCCTGCCCGTTGACAGTGAGCATTCTGCGATATTTCAGTCACTGCAGGGTGTAAACGGTTTTGATGGGTACTATAATAAAAAGAATGATATACACGGATATATTGATAAGCTTCTTCTGACAGCTTCAGGAGGACCGTTTAGGGGAAAGAAATACGAAGAGCTGCAGAAAATGACTGCTGCAGATGCTCTTTGCCATCCAAACTGGTCAATGGGAAAGAAGATTACAATCGATTCGGCAACAATGGTTAATAAGGCGCTTGAGCTTATGGAAGCGCGCTGGCTGTTTGATGTTGAGCCGGACGATATTATGATAGTAATTCAGCCGAAAAGTATTATTCATTCGGCAGTGCAGTTTAAAGACGGCTCGATAATTGCGCAGCTCGGGGTACCTGATATGAAGCTGCCGATTCAGTATGCGCTGTATTATCCGGAGCGTAAACCGATGGAGAATAATAAGCTTGATTTGTTTGAGCTGGCTTCAATTGCACTGGAAAAGCCGGATTATGAGGTTTTCCGCGGGCTTAAGCTTGGAGTTGAGGTTGCCGGAATCGGCGGAAGCGTGACAACGGTATATAATGCTGCGAATGAATTTGCGGTGGCTAAATATCTTGAAGGCAGCATATCATTTACTGATATATATGATATTATTGAAAAGTCGGTAAGGCAGCATGTTAATATTCAAAATCCGGGTCTTGAAGATATTCTGGAGACTGAACGCAAAACCCGCGCTTTTGCTGCGGAGCTGATTATGAAATAGCAGAATCGAGGTAGGATATGGATACAGTTATAAGTATACTGATAGGAGTGCTGATATTCAGCATAATTATTATATTCCATGAGCTTGGGCATCTTTTGCTGGCAAAGAAAAACGGAATTGCGGTACCTGAGTTTTCGCTTGGACTGGGACCGCGTCTTTGCAGCTTTAAAATCGGTGAGACCAGATATTCGGTTAAGCTTTTTCTGATTGGCGGAATGTGTCAGATGCTTGGTGAAGACGAGGATAGTGCAGATGACCGCGCATTCAACAATAAAGGTGTCGGAGCGCGTTTTTCAACGATTTTTGCAGGTCCGTTTTTTAATTTCATTCTTGCCTTTATTCTTGCTGTCGTTGTTCTGGGTATAGTCGGTTATGACCCTGCGGTTGTTACAAGGGTTACGGAAAACGGTGCGGCGTCAGAGGCGGGCTTGCAGACGGGCGATACTATTTTGTCCTTTGATGATAAGGATATTTCAATAGGCAGAGAGCTTGCGAGTCATCTCGAGTTTAATAAGCTTGAAGGGAATGCGATTGAGATTGTTTATGAGCGTGACGGGAAGGAATATACTACAGAGCTTCTGCCCGAAAAAACAAGATCCTATAAGCTTGGATTTTATTATACGGCAGATGAAAATCCCGTGCAGATAAGCAGTCTTGTTTCGGGAGGCGTTCTTGACGCGGCCGGAGTTAAGGCAGGTGACATAATAGAAGCGGTAAACGGTAACGAGGTCGGAACCGGAACGGAATTTAACAGCTATGTGTCTGCAAATCCCTTTGACGGAAGCAGCCTTACACTCAGAATGTCAAGAGATGGTGAGGATTACGAGATTACGGTTGTTCCGGCTTATGAGGAGGCCTATGACATGGGCTTCTCATATAACTATAATGTGCGTGAAAAAATCGGACCGCTTAAGGTGTTAAAATATGCCTTTGTTGAGGTTAAGTACTGGATTGTAACAACTGTTCAGAGTCTCGGTAAGCTTGTGACCGGACAACTGAGCTCGGATGATGTCGGAGGACCGGTAAGAATTGTTTCGGAGCTCGGAAACACGGTTGAAGCATCAAAATCAGACGGTGCGCTTTATGTGGTGTTGAATTTAATGAACTGGGCAATACTCCTCAGTGCCAACCTCGGAGTTATGAATCTTCTTCCGCTACCGGCGCTTGACGGAGGCAGACTTATTTTCATCATTATAGAAGCAATAAGGCGAAAGCCCATCAGTCGTGAGAAGGAAGGCCTTGTGCACGGTATCGGAATGATAGCGTTGCTTGCGTTAATGGTATTCATTTTCTTTAATGATATTAAGAATCTGTTTTTATAATTGATTTTGGAGTGTAACATATATGTTCAGAGAGAATACAAAGGTTATCAAAATCGGAAATGTTCTGATAGGCGGCGGTAATCCCATTGCGGTTCAGTCAATGACAAATACCAAAACCGAGGATTATGAGGCAACCTCGCAGCAGATAAACAGGCTTGCAGAGGCAGGTTGTGATATTGTGCGCTGTGCAGTGCCGACAATGGAAGCAGCGCTTGCCTTTCGTGAAATAAAAAAGCGAGTTTCGATACCGGTTGTAGCGGATATTCATTTTGATTATAAGCTTGCAATTGCGGCAATCGAAAACGGAGCCGATAAGATTAGGATAAATCCCGGAAATATAGGGTCAAGGGACAGGGTCAGAGCAGTTATTGAAGCTGCGAAAAAAGCGGGGATTCCTGTTCGTGTAGGAGTAAACAGCGGTTCTCTTGAGCGTGATATAGTAGAAAAATACGGTAAGGTTACTGCCGAGGGACTTGTTGAAAGTGCACTTGGTCAGGTGAGGCTGCTTGAAGAGCTTGATTTCAGTGATATCGTAATCAGCATAAAAGCCTCAGATGTAATGATGTCGGTAAGGGCTCATGAGCTTATTGCGGGAAAGACCTGTTATCCCCTGCATGTCGGAATCACGGAAACCGGTTCTGTTGTGGCCGGGAATATCAAATCGGCAATCGGTCTCGGAATAATTCTGAATGAGGGAATAGGAGACACTGTCAGAGTGTCACTTACGGCAGATCCTGTTGAAGAGATAAAGTCAGCAAAGCTGATACTTAAGAACCTCGGATTACGTAAGGGCGGAATTGATGTTGTATCGTGTCCTACATGCGGAAGAACCAGGATTGATTTGATATCGCTTGCCGGCAGGGTGGAGGAGCTTGTAAAGAATTACGACCTTGATATTAAGCTTGCAGTTATGGGGTGTGCGGTAAACGGACCGGGCGAAGCCAGAGAGGCTGATCTCGGAATTGCAGGCGGAAACGGCGAAGGAGTAATAATCAAAAAGGGCGTTATTACCAGAAAGGTTAAAGAATGTGAGCTTCTTGACGCATTGAAGCAGGAGCTCGATTTATTGGTAAATAGATAGTGTGAAAAACATATACTATGATTTTTAGCACTATTGCGATATTCCCCGCGACAAGTCGCTCAGAGCTGGGGATTAAGGTGAAAGACGTTTTCGAAACGGAGATGGAATTAAAGATATGGGGAGCATGCTTTTTTTTGAAGCTTTCGATTCGCTGAAAACTGAGCAGAGGGTGAAGAGTATTTTTGAGGATGTAATTATTACCCGGATAACTGCATCAAAAAGCAGCGAAGAGATACATATATATGTCGAATGCGACAAAATTATCAGTAGGGTTGAAATAAAACGAATGGAAAATCTGCTTTTAAAGCAGGTTTTTCGTCATGCAGGGAAAAATGTACAGATACATGAGCATTTTAATCTGGACGAGAGGGATTTTAATCTGCTGTGGCATCAGTACGGAAGCTGTATTGAGGATGAAATGTACGATAAGAGTGCCATTCTCGGAAGTATATACCGGAATGCGCATATACATGCGGCTGACGGAACAATAAGAATTGAAATGACAGACAGCTTTTTAAACCGGCTTCGTGAAAAAGAGATAAAGGATATGCTTGTTTCAATGTGGCATGACCGCTTTGACCTTGATGTGCGTGTAGAGTTTTCGTATCGTGAGCCGGTTGAAAAGAATGAAGAATATGTTATTCCTGAGAGCTATATTACTGCGGCAGGAAAAGATGATGAGGATAATGGTGCTGCCGTCAGCGAAAATGCCGATGGGCATGAAACTAAATCCGAAGACGTCAGCAAGGTTAGCGGCGTCAGCAAGGTTAGCGGCGAAAGCAAGGTTGGCGGCGTCAGCAAGGTTAGCGGCGAAAGCAAGGTTAGCGGTGATAGCAAGGTTAGCGGAAAATCTGCTCAAGCCTCAGGCGGCTTTGAAAAGAAGTCCATGGCATATGATAAGGCAAAATTCGGAAAGAAAAAGCTTCCGGAGGACCCCGATATTTTTTACGGAAGACCGTTTGACGGGGATACAATCAATATATCAGATATACAGGGAGATATCGGTGCGGTTGTTATACGCGGTAAGATAATAAGATACGAGGATCGCGAAACACGGTCAGGGAAGCTGATGGTCACATTTGCGCTGACGGATTTTACGGATACAATAGCGGTAAAGATATTTCTTAACGATGATCAGAAGGAAGAGGTTCCGCCTAATCTTAAGGAAGGTAAATTTGTAAAGGTAAGCGGAGCGGCGGTTATGGATACCTGGGTTAAGGATGTCGTTATATCGTCCGTTCAGGGAATCAAATCCATTCCGGATTTTACGGAAAAAAGAATGGATACAGCCCCGGAGAAGCGAATCGAGCTGCATGCACATACCATGATGAGTGATATGGATGG
>JAZNKQ010000001.1:0-33347 GCA_045578645.1 Lachnospiraceae bacterium | reverse complement strand
GAAAACAATCATGTCATCTTTTCACGGAACAAAAATTAACCCTACACGCTTTGACAAAAGCCAGCTGAAGTTCTACGTTATCCTGGTTGTTATGTTCTCTGTAATGGTGCTGCCTCTGATTTACATTTTCAGCCAGGCGTTCAAGCCCATTGACGAACTGTTTGCTTATCCTCCGAAATTCTTTGTCAAAAACCCCTCTCTGGCCAACTTTTCCAACCTGATTGCCATGATGGGCAGCTCCGAGGTTCCCATTGCCCGCTATTTCTTCAACAGCATCATCAGCACTGTCCTGACCATTCTGTTCTCTCTGACGATCAGCGCAATGGCTGGCTATGCTCTTGCCAAGAAGAAGTTCCGCGCAAAGAACGCGGTGTTTGATCTGAACACCATGGCTCTGATGTTCGTGCCTACCGCTGTGATGATCCCCAAGTATCTGATTATCAGCGGCATGCAGCTGAACACCAGCTTCTGGATCCACATCATCCCTGCATTGGCGCTGCCTGTGGGCCTGTTCCTGGTGAAGCAGTTTATGGAGCAGATTCCCGACTCTCTGCTTGAGGCGGCACGAATTGACGGAGCGGGGGAATTTTCGGTGTTCATAAAAATCGGAATGCCGCAGGTTAAGCCGGCATGGCTTACACTGATAATCTTTACCTTTCAGGATTTATGGAACCTTCAGGGTTCAAACTACATATATAGCGAGCCGTTAAAGACTCTGCCGTATGCGCTGTCGCAGATTTCCGCAGCCGGTATTTCAAGAGCCGGAGCAACAGCGGCGGTAACAGTTATTATGATGATTGTTCCCATCATGGTGTTCATTATCAGCCAGAGCAATATTATCGAAACAATGGCAAGCTCGGGTATCAAGGAGTAAATCAGTATCATAGGAGGATTAGCATGTTTAACAGAATAAGCAGACGGATAGCCGCTGTCGCAATAATCCTGATGGTGCTGACGACGGCGCGGCCGACAGAAGTCCTGGCAGATGTTTCATACGATACATACAGCTATGATTACTGGGGCGAGGCGGTTTTACAGCCGCATGTATATTTATATGAGCGAACGATAGCACCTGCGGGTGCGGAGTACAGTCTGAGTGAGCCGAGAGACATGGCAGTGACGAAGGACGGGCTTTTTATTGCGGACACGGGGAATTCACGAATATTGAAGCTCGATTTTTCCGGAGCGGTTGTTATGGAAATTAACAGCGCGGACGGAGAAGAGGATGTTCTAAATAAGCCTCAGGGTGTATTTGTTGCCGATGACGGACATATTTATGTTGCTGACTCGGGAAACGGGCGCGTTATTGAATATGATGAAAACGGTGTATGCATAAGAAAAATCGGAAGGCCCGAGACAGAGCTTGTTGCAGCATCAACGGCATATGTTCCGACAAGAGTGGTTGTTGATACCTCCGGTAATATGTACGTAATTGCCTACGGTATTAACATGGGACTCGTTGAATTTGATAAAAACGGCGTTTTTCAGGGCTTTATGGGAGCGACGGAGGTTTCTGTCAGTACCTTTGATTACATATGGAAGAATTACTTTTCCACTGAAGAACAGCAGCAGCGTATGGAAACGATAATCCCTACGGAATATAGTAATATTTTTCTGGATAATGAGGATTTCATATATGCAACAATCAGTAATCTGACTGAGAAGGACATAGCCGGAGGAGCGGATATGGTCAGAAGGCTTAATCCTACCGGAACAGATATACTGAGACGTCTCGGAAATAATGATATTACGGGAGACATTTTTACCACCGAAGAGGGACACAGTACCTTCGTTGATGTATGTGCCAATTCGTACGGATGCTACTTTATCCTTGATTCCACGGACGGTAAGGTATTTGCCTATGATTATGACGGCAATTCGCTTTTTGTATTCGGTGACATGGGAGCAAGAGAAGGCTGCCTGCAGAATCCGGCATCAATCGGCATCAGTCCCGATGACGAGACGATTTACATTCTGGATACACAGCTTGGAATGGTTATGACCTATGACATAACCGATTACGGAAGAAATCTTCTCGGTGCATTAAAGAGCAACCGTTCGGGTAATTCCGAAGAGGCCTTCAGATGCTGGGGTGAGGTTCTTAAGCAGAACGCGAATAATGAGCTTGCGTATATCGGACTTGGTAAAACTTATCTTAAGGAAGGCGATTACAGCCTTGCGATGGACTATTTCCAGCTCGGAAACAGTAAGAAGTATTACTCCGAAGCCTTTTACTTCTACAGGAAGGAGCTCATGCAGGAGAACTTCGGCACCATGATGGCGATAGTCGGTGCGGTACTCGGAGTATTTATCATAATAAAATGTGTTAAAAAATTCAGAAGATGGGTGGGTGAAGTCAAATGCATTATGCGAGATCGTTAAAATATGTTTTCTGGCTGATATTTCATCCCTTTGATGGCTTTTGGGACCTGAAGCGTGAGAAGCGGGGCTCGCTGGCAGCAGCGATTACCTTTGTGGTACTTACCATCATAACGCTTACGATGGAGAAGCAGAAGACGGCGTTTCTCTACAATCCCAACCGGCTCGATTATCTGAATGTAACGGTTGATATTATTACGGTATGTCTGGTGTTTGTACTCTGGTGTGTTGCAAACTGGTGCCTTACCTCACTTATGGACGGCGAAGGGTCGTTCAGGGACATTGTCATATCCATGGGATATGCCCTGTTTCCTGTTATTCTTATCAGAATTCCGCTGATTGTATTCAGCTACTGTCTTACAGCCGATGAGGGTGCCTTTTACTATATGCTCGGCGTAGTAAGCTATATCTGGGCAGGGGCGCTGGTTATTCTGGGAACCATGATAACGCATCAGTACTCCATGAAGAAAACATTGCTTACCTGTATATTAACGATACTCGGAATGGCAATCATAATGTTTATCGGGCTTTTGTTCTTTAATGTGATTCAGCAGATAATAACCTTTATTTCGGTTATATATAAGGAGCTGAGGTTCCGGTAGCGTACGGAGAAGACGGGAAAATATGGCAGTCTGTTATTGAGCGAAGACAGGCAGCCGGCCCGGAAGACAGAGCTTTTCTGTATGATGCTTCGTGATAATCGCTCAGAAATGAGGATGGAATGAGAATAAGAAAAACATTGATTGCCGCAGTGCTGCTTGTTGCAATGCTGATAACCTCTGTATCTGCTGCACCGGCAGCAGCGTCTGAGGCTGAAACGGCAGCGCTCGAAAAAATGAAGAAGGTTTGCGAAAATGCTTACCTTGAGCTTTATTACGACGAGGCTGAGACTGATATAGCGGTAAGGGTAAAGGCTACCGGAGATATATGGTTCAGTAATCCGGTTGAAGCGGACAGTGACCCGGTTGCAACAAATTATTATATCGGCAATCTTAAGTCACAGCTGGGAATCAGCTACTATAACGAGAGCGTTCAGATGAAGGAAATGGATAACTATAATGACTGCATCGCTTTCGGGCAGTTTGAAACGGAATTTGCTTCGGACGGACTTACGGTTACATATACTATCGGACAGCTTGCCTCAAAGATAATTATTCCGCAGGTTATCAGTGAAGCCAGATTCACGGGATACCTTGAGGGAATGGAATCAAAGGCTGCTAAAAAGGTTAAGAGAAATTACACCCTCATCAGCTATGCGGAGCTGAAGGAGGATGAGAAGGATGAAATGCTTGAAACCTATCCGAGCCTTGAGTATCAGAACATATATGTACTGAAAACCGGTACAAAGGATTACATAAAAGAGGAATTAATGGGTTATTTTTCAGAGGTGGGCTATACGGCTCAGGATATGGAAAATGACAGTGTTGAAAACGGAGGTATTCCGGCTGACGAGAAGGCATGGTTCAAAATTCCGCTAAGCTACAGACTTGACGGGGATTCGCTGGTGGCGACCGTACTGTCTGACCGGATAACCTACAATGAGAGCTACTATCTTGCGGAGGTTCAGCTGCTGAAATACTTCGGAGCGGCAGGAACCGGTGAAAGCGGATATATATTTGTACCCGACGGAAGCGGAGCCCTTATATATCTCAATAACGGAAAAAAACGTTATCAGAATTATTCGGCATCGGTTTACGGAACGGATTTATCAATGGAATTTATGAACCGCTATGCTTCCGGGCTTAACAGCATGTACTCCGTAAAGCTTCCCGTATTCGGTATGAAAGTCGGGGAAAAAGCATGGTTTGCGGTAATTGAGGACGGCGACGCCTATGCCGGAATCAATGCGGAAATTTCGGGAAAGACAAATTCATATAACAATGTATTTGCAGATTTTACATATCTTCAATGCGGTTCAATATCGCTCGATGAGATTATAGGTGCAAACAGCTTCCAGATGTATTCGGAGCCCTGTACGGAAGAGAATTATTCTGTAAGATTCAGTTTCCTGAGCGGCGAAAAGGCTGATTATGCCGGAATGGCAGAGTGCTATCGTAATTATCTTATTAACAGCGGCGTGCTTTCCGGAAGAAATGCTTCGGGCGAGCTTCCGTTCTTCGCTGAGTACATCGGAGCCATAGATAAGACAAAATCCTTCCTCGGAATAAAGTACACGGCTACCGAGGCACTGACAACCTTCCCGCAGGCGCTTGAGATTACAAAGAAGCTGCAGCAGGACGGTGTTGATAATCTTAAGGTTATATACTCGGGCTGCTTTAATGAGGGGCTCGGCTCAACGGCACCGACACAGCTTGATGTTGTTTCAAAGCTCGAAAAGAGCGGTGTTGATTTTGAGGATATGTCAGAGGAAATGCGGAAAATCGGCGTCTCCCTGTATCCGAGAATCGATTTCCAGTATGTATACAAGGATGAATGGTTTGACGGATATTCGGCACATTCATATGCACCCAGATATTTTGATAATACGATTGTAAGAACGGGTACTCCGATTATTGCAAACGGAATGATAGCGGAGCGGAATATTAATCTTATCAGTCCGTATTACCTTGATTCGGTTCTCGATGACTATTTTGATGATGCGGAGGACTATGAAATAACCGGTATTCTTGCAGACGGAATTACCGAAAATGTCTATTCGGATTATTACAGTGAAAGCTATCAGGACAGGGCACAGTCGGCCTCATCAAATGCTGCGGCACTTAAGAAACTGGCTGAATCCTATTCGGGCGGAATCCTCGGTGAGAACTCAAACGCATACGCATTTGCAAATGTTAAGGGCATAATCAATGCTCCTGCGGATTCAAACAGAATGCTGATTATTGATGAAATAATTCCGTTCTACGAGATTCTCCTGCACGGCTATATCGAATTTGCGGGAGAGGCCTTCAATATGGCGGATGATTATAAGACGGCATGCCTCAAGAGCATCGAGTGCGGAAGCGGAGTTTACTTTAAGTGGATATATGAGGATAACTCACTGGTAAAGGAGACTGATTACAGCTATTTATACTCGGTTAATTATGAAAACTGGTATGAGGATGCAGTGAGCTTTTACCGTAAGGCTGCGGAGGCTCTGGCAGGACTCAATAATCAGACGATTACCGGACATGAAAAGCTGCAGGAAAAGGTATACCGTGTAACCTATGAAAACGGAACGACAGTGATTGTGAACTATTCGAATGAAAATGTATATGCGGATGGAAAAACAGTAGCTGCGAAAAATTATTGTGTGATTAAGTGAGGCGGGCATGAAGAGAAGAGTGAAATTGATAAAAAAGCACAACGGAAAACTTAAGCTTACCCTCAGAGGGCGTGACGCCGTTGCGGGATATCTGTTTGCAGCTCCGTTTATTATCGGCTTTTTCGGTCTGTTTCTTCCGATGATATTTAAATCGGTGACCTACAGCTTCAGCAATATGCAGGTTTCCTCGGACGGATATGTGCTTATGCCTGCTGCGGACAGCGGATTTGAGCACTATATCAGGGCGCTCACCATAGATCCGGACTTCAACCTTTCGCTTATTACTTCAGTAAGCGAGATGATACCGAATGTAATCATGATTATCATATTCAGCTTCTTTGCCGCAAATCTTCTGAATCAGAAGTTCCGCGGAAGGGCTGTTGCGAGAAGCATATTCTTTCTTCCGGTAATTATGACCTCGGGTATTGTTCTTGGAATCGAAGCCTCAGACCTTCTGGTAACCAGCATGAGCACGCAGGAAATAGGCTCGGCAGATGAGGTGGCAAGCTTCTTAAATATGGCGATTTTCCTTGAGGAATACACGAGTCTGCCGGGTTCGGTAATAGATTTTCTTGCAAGTGCGGTAAACGGGATTTATGATATCGTGATTGCTTCGGGAGTACAGATTCTTATATTCCTGGCGGGGCTTCAGTCGATATCGCCGTCGCTGTACGAGGCGTCAAGCATGGAGGGTGCAACCTCGTGGGAGAATTTCTGGAAGATAACCTTCCCGATGATAAGCCCGCTGATTCTTGTTAATGCGATTTATACGATTATTGACAGCTTTACAAGCTCCACAAACGAGCTTATGAGCTATATCCGGGATACGATTTTTGTGGATATCAAATACGGTCTCGGTTCGGCAATGGCATGGATATACTTCATCGTGATTGCGGTGATTATCTGTGTGGCCGGCGGAATTATTTCAAGGAAGGTATTTTATTATGATTAAGGAGGCTGCGATGAAACGAAGACACAGAAAAATAACCGCAGCCCGATTCGGTCGGTTCTTATGGCGTGTAATCAGAGCGGTTATCATAATAGGAATCTGTTTTGTAATACTTTATCCGCTGTTCATAAAGCTGAGCGTATCGTTTATGGACGAATCCGATTTATATGATTCATCCGTGAAATATGTTGCGAAGACCTTTACGCTTAATAACTACAAAATGGCGATAGAGGGTATGGACTACTATAAGGAAATGCTGGTAACCGCAGCACTTTCGGGCGGGGTATCACTGCTGCAGCTCATAGCCTGTATGCTTACGGCCTATGGCTTTGCAAGGTTCAACTTTCCGGGGAAAAAGCTTTTGTTCGGATGCGTGATACTTACACTCATTGTTCCCCCGCAGATAATTATGCTGCCGATGTTCATGCATTTCAGATACTTTGATGTATTCGGAATTATAAAGGGGACGACGGGAGAGACCGCAAACCTGATAGACACCTACTGGCCGTTTATCATTCAGGCGGTTACCTGTACCGGCTTTAAAAACGGTTTGTATATTTACATGCTCAGGCAGTTCTTTAAGGGAATGCCAAAGGAGCTTGAGGAAGCGGCATTTGTTGACGGAAGCAACAAAATCAGGACCTTCCTGACGATTATGGTTCCGAGTGCGGTTCCGATGATGGTAACGGTGTTCCTGTTCGGCTTTGTATGGCAGTGGACGGATACCTATTATTCATCACTTTATTTACCTACAACAAAGGTTCTGTCGAGCTCGCTGAGCTCACTGGCAGCAGAGGTTTACAGCCAGTATGAAAGCTTTGGAGGATCGATGAACTTTATCAGCCCGGGCTTTGCATCGATGATGAACAACACAGGTGTAATCCTGTTGATTCTGCCGCTGATAATAGTATATCTCATATGTCAGAAGTCCTTTGTTGAGGGCATAGAACGTTCCGGTATTGTCGGATAAATAAAAACCAGTATTTTTCTGCATTTCTGGGATAGTGCATATAATAAATATATTTAAAGGAGAAGAATTATGAAGAAATTTAGTAAAAGTATTATTGCATTAGTTCTTTGCATGGCTATGCTTTTCAGCGTAACAGCATGTTCAAAGTCAGCAGAGACAACTTCAGGGGATGATAAGCAGAGTGAAGCAACGGCGACTCCGAAGCCTACAGAGAAGCCGGCAGAAACTACAAATACAGATACAACAACTCCTGAGCCTACAGCTGAGCCCGAGCCTACAGCAGAGCCTGAGCCGGAATATGACTTTGGCGGCAGAGTTGTAAGAATCGGTTCATATTATGATATGACTCCGGACCCGGCAGCAAGTGCACTTAAAGAAGCTCTTGCAAACAGAATTGAATTTGTTGAGACAGAATATAACTGTGACATTCAGTTCCTTGACCTTGGCGGAGATTACTTAAATCAGTACATTACATCAGTTCTTGCGGGAGATCCCGTATGCGATATCGGTTATGTTATGACCTATAAGCTCCTTCCTTCTCTTATTGAGGGTGGCATTGCTTATCCTATAAGCGATCTCGGAGTTATCGATTTTGAGGAATATAAGTGGCGTACAGACTGTGTTGAAGCAGGCTATTACAAGGGAAAGAACTATGGTCTCCTTATGAAGGATCCCGAAATCCGTTACGGTATTTTCTGGAACAAGACTCTGTTTGATAAGTATGGTTTACCGGATTTATACGAGCTTTATGATAACGGTGAGTGGACATGGGATAAGTTCAAGGAAGTTGCTTTAGCAGGAAATATTGATACAGACAGCGACGGAAATTATGATATCTACGGCTTTAACGAGAGAGAGTCTTTTGACTGGTGTTATCTGTATTCAAACGGTGTAAATGTTGCAAATAAGACAGAATCAGGTATGGAAGTTGATTTTAGCGACAACAGAGTTATTGAAGCGCTTACCGCTCTTCAGGAATTCAAGGCTGACGTTCCTCACCTTTCAGGCTGGCTCGGTGACTGGCAGTCACAGATCTGGAGCTTCCGTGACGGCGGTTCTATGATGTGTCTTGAGGAATTCTGGATTTCTTACAGCTACCTTAACGAGATGGAAGACGAGTGGGGCTTTGTTCCCTTCCCTAAGGGACCTTCAGCTGATGACTGGTCATGCTACGGAAAGGAATTCGGAACACGTTTCATGCTTAACGGAATTGAGAATCCTGAGGAAGTTGCTTTAATTTATGACCTTATCACAGATATAGCAGTAGATGAGGAAGAGTGGGATGAGCTTCTTGAGGCACAGCTTGAGGGCTGGTGTGCAGATGCGAAGTCAGTTGAAATCGTAGCTGATATCTACGGACGCGGCTTAAGCGTTATTAACCCTGTTAAGGGCTTCAGTGCTATTGAAAGTGCAATCAATTCTATGTTCGGTGAGGTTAAGAGCGGTGCCCTTACACCTCAGACAGCAATTGAAACCTATCAGTCACAGATTGATGCTGCGATTGCAGATCTTGAGAATTACGATTACGATGCAGAGATGCAGGGCTATATTATAACTGAGGAAGCTGCAACGGAATAGAAAGAGGTTTGAATGGTTAACGGAGTAACCTTATATGATACCTCCGGCGACGTAATACATTCCCACGGCGGATGGATAGTAGAGGAAAACGGATATTATTACTGGTTCGGTGAAAACCGGACCGGTGATATCCGGGTTTCATGCTACAGGACAAAGGATTTTAAGAGCTTCGAGTTCAGAAATCATGTCCTTACCCTTGATTCGCCGACCCGTGAACACTATGTAAGAACTAATCTCTCCCTGAGAAAAAAGTTTATCGCGGGGGACGGGAGTGAAATAATTAAAGGTTGCAATATTGAACGCCCGAAGGTATTGTATAATAGAAAAAATGGTCAGTATGTAATGTGGATGCATTACGAAAACGGGGCTGATTACCGTGATGCGCGCTGTGCGGTTGCGGTATGCGACAGCATCGACGGAGACTATGTTTATATGGGAAGCTTTAACCCCGTAGGCAACATGTCACGCGACTGTTCGGTATTTATCGATGATGACGGAACGGCATATTTTATGTCGGCAGCCAGAGACAACGGTGATATGATTATTTACAGACTCAGCGAGGATTACCTTTCGATAGATGAACAGGTTAAGGTATTATGGCCGGGACAGTATCGTGAGGCGCCTGCACTGTTCAAAAGAGACGGTCTGTATTACCTGATTACAAGTGAGTGCACCGGATGGGCACCAAATCAGGGAGGATATGCTGTTGCCAAAAGCGTGGAAGGAAGATGGAGCAGCATTGAGAAGTTCGGTGATGAAACGACCTATCAGAGTCAGGCTGCATTTGTGCTTCCGGTTATGCAAAACGGAAAGACAGAGTATATGTATTTCGGAGACAGATGGGACGGAAAGAATTATGCGGCATCAACCTATGTCGTATACACCATCTGCTTTAACGAAGATAAGAGTATATATCTGAAGCCGCAGGAGGAGTTTTTCCTGCAGAGTTAGTGTGAAGAATTATATCAATATGTAAAATATAGCCGCTGCGGCGGCAGAATGAGATGAAGGATGAATATTAATACCGAGAAAAAGAATGTAACAATATATGACATAGCAAAAGAAGCCGGAGTATCGACCTCAATGGTTTCAAGAGTTGTTTCCGGTAACGGGGCAGTTTCTGAAAAGAACAGGGTTATGATACAGGAGCTTATTGATAAGTATGCTTATAAACCGAACGGCATGGCAAGAAGCCTTCAGAAAAGCCGTACGGGTCTGTTGGGCTTTGTTATGCCGCACATTGGAAATGAGTATTTTTCATCCGTGTACTATGAATTTGAAAAGCTGGCATCGGAAAATGGCTACATGACCATTTTGTTCAACGGAAAAAGCGATCCGTATACAGAACGCAGAATTATTAAGAGTCTTGAGGTTGCCCGTGTCGAGGCAATTGTAATTATGGGCGGCAGAGCCGACCTTGTGGGACTTGAAAATGTATTTGTTGATGAAATCAGGAATCTTAATAAATCCATTCCGTGTATTATGTGTACGGAGCGGGCATTTGACTTCGGATGCGTCGGGGTTCACGGTAATGACCGTAAGAGCTGTGCGATTGCGGTTGAACATCTGAAGAGCCAGGGCTATAAGACATTAGGAATTCTTGGCGGTACGGAGGGCTCGTACCCCTCTGTATTCAGACGCAGAAACATACTTGAGTCTGCTGCAAGATATGATATAACCGTACAGCCGGAATGGATTATCGGTAATTCGTTTGATGAGCGTGACGGTAAGGAATCGATGGAAAAGCTTCTTATGCTTGACAAGCTGCCCGAAGCGGTTTGCTGTATTAACGACCACGTGGCATTCGGTGCGGTAAATGCGGCGCTGGATGCGGGGCTTAAAATACCGGATGATTTGGCTGTGGTAGGCTTTGACGGTGTATCCTGCTCGCAGATGGCAAGACCGCCGATTACAACGGTTGCGAATGATTATGAGGCATACGGAAGAACTATTTTCGAGGCTGTTACGGCAGCACTTGAGCATCGGGATTTTCCGGCATTAAGTCTGATTGAGCCAAGACTGATTGTTAGGGAGAGCAGTATAAAGAAAAGATAAACGGCAGAGAGCGTCTTCGGATGGCTCTCTGCTTTTTACTAGGAAAATTTGTTGAATATTATCCGCATTAATGGTAGAATAAGCAATGTATGATTCATTGTGGGGCTTTCGGCTCTGTTATCAGGAGGAACATTAATGGGAAGTATTTTCAAAAAGATATTTAAATCACATAGTGAGAAAGAGATAAAGAGAATAGAACCTATTGCAAAGAAAATAGAAGAATTGGAGCCTGTTATGCAGGCCAAAAGTGATGAGGAGCTCCGCGCGATGACCGCAGAGTTTAAGAGCAGACTTGCGAAGGGCGAAACGCTTAACGACATTATGCCCGAGGCTTATGCCGTGGCCAGAGAGGCAGGCGTAAGAACTCTCGGTATGAGAGCCTTCCACGTACAGCTTTACGGTGCGATTATTCTTCATCAGGGACGTATTTCCGAAATGCTTACGGGTGAAGGAAAAACTCTTACCTCGGCACTTGCAATATATCTTAATGCGCTTGAGGGTAAGGGCGTTCATGTTGTTACGGTAAACGATTATCTTGCCAAGCGTGATGCCGAGAATATGGGAGCAATTTATGAATTCCTCGGAGTCAGCTGCGGATATATTCTTAACAGCATGAATTCGGACGAGCGCCGTGCGGCGTATAACTGTGACATTACCTACGGAACCAATAACGAATTCGGTTTTGACTACCTTCGTGACAATATGGTTATCTATAAGGAGCAGATGGTTCAGAGAGAGCTTCATTTTGCGGTAATCGATGAGGTTGACTCCGTTCTTATTGATGAGGCGAGAACTCCGCTTATTATTTCCGGACAGAGCGGAAAATCAACAAAGCTCTATGAGATGTGTGATATTCTGGCAAGACAGCTCAAGCGCGGTACCGAAACCGAAATGACAAAGATGGAAACCATTATGGCAGCAAAAATGGGCGGTCCCGGTGCGGAGGAAACAGGTGACTTTATTGTAAACGAGAAGGAAAAGGCGGTTAACCTTACCCAGCAGGGTGTGGAAAAGGTTGAGCAGTTTTTCCATATCGAGAACTTTGCGGATGTTGAGAACCTTGAAATCCAGCATAATATCATACTCGCACTTCGCGCACATAACCTTATGTTCCGTGACAAGGATTATGTTGTAAAGGATGATGAGGTTCTGATTGTTGATGACTTTACCGGTCGTATTCTTCCGGGCAGAAGATATTCGGACGGTCTGCATCAGGCAATCGAGGCTAAGGAGCATGTTAAGGTTAAGCGTGAGTCAAAGACTCTCGTAACGATAACCCTTCAGAACTACTTCAATAAATACACAAAGAAATGCGGTATGACCGGTACTGCGCTTACGGAGGACAAGGAGTTCCGTGAGATTTACGGAATGGACGTTGTATCGATTCCGCCTAACAAGCCCGTTAAGCGTATAGACTATGATGATGCCGTTTTCAGAACGCATAAGGAGAAGATGGAGGCTATTATCGAGGCCATCATCGAATCTCATAAAAAGGGACAGCCGGTACTTGTCGGTACGATTACCATTGAAGCCTCGGAGGAAATAAGCTTAATGCTTAAGAAGCGCGGAATTGCGCATAATGTACTGAATGCGAAGTTCCATGAGCTTGAGGCCGAGATTATTGCGGATGCGGGTCAGTACGGTGCGGTAACCATTGCGACCAATATGGCAGGCCGTGGTACCGATATCAAGCTCGGCGAGGGTGTTGTAGAGGCCGGCGGACTGAGAATTATCGGTACGGAGCGCCATGAGGCAAGACGTATAGATAATCAGCTGCGCGGACGTTCCGGACGTCAGGGAGATCCCGGTGAATCAAAGTTCTATATTTCGCTTGAGGATGATCTTATGCGTCTGTTCGGCTCTGAGCGCATGATGTCAATATTCAAGACAATGGGTATGGAATACGGTCAGGAAATTCACCATAAAATGTTGAGTAACGTTATTGAACGTGCACAGAAGAAGATTGAGAATAATCATTTCGGTGTCAGAAAGAATCTGCTTGAATATGATTATGTAAATAATGAGCAGAGAGAGCTTATTTACTCTGAGAGAAGAAGAGTTCTCGACGGCGAAAACATGCGTGAAACCATTATTAAGATGGTTCAGGAGACGGTTGAGAATTATGTAAATACCTGCATCCGTGATGACCAGCTTCCCGAGGAGTGGGACATCGCAGAGCTTAATTCACTTCTGCTTCCCATTATACCGCTTGAGCCCATCTCGCTTTCAGAGGAAGAGCTTAACGGAATGAAGAAGAATAAGCTTGTTCAGTCACTTAAGGAGCAGGCAGTAAGACTCTATGAAGAGAAGGAAGCGGAATTCCCGATTAAGGAGCAGTTCCGTGAGGTTGAGCGTGTTGTACTTCTGAGAGTTATAGACAGTAAATGGATGAACCATATTGATGATATGGATCAGCTCCGCCAGAGCATCGGTCTTCAGGCATACGCGCAGCGTGACCCCGTTGCGGAGTATAAGCTTCAGGGCTTTGACATGTTCCAGGAGATGATTAATGCCATTTCTGAGGATACGATACGAAATCTTCTTCGTATTCATGTTGAGCAGAAGGTTGAGAGAGAACAGGTGGCGAAGGTTACGGGAACAAACAAGGATGATTCCGTAGCGAATGCACCTAAGAGAAGAGCAAATAAAAAGATTCTTCCTAACGATCCCTGCCCTTGCGGAAGCGGAAAGAAATATAAGTTCTGCTGCAAGAATTCGGGCAAGTATGAATAAGCTGTCGTAAGTCTTTTGACAGACGGTTTTGAAAGGTTCATTATTTAAAATAAATATAAAGGAAGTGATTACATGGTAGCTTTGGACCAGCTTAAGTATACGCTCGGTACCTACACAAAGCCGCTTTTGGAAGTGAGGGATTCACTTTGACCTCGCTAACAAAAAGCTGAGAGTTGAAGAAATCGAGGGCATCATGGAGGAGGAAGGCTTCTGGGATGATACCGAGAAGTCACAGACCTGCATGAAGGAGCTCAAGAATTTAAAGGATGTTATTGCTGCATATAGTGATCTGGAGCAGCAGTATGATGATGTTAAGACACTCATTGAGATGGGATATGAGGAAAATGACGAGGAGCTTCTTCCCGAAATCGAGGAGGAGCTTGAAAGCTTCGTTACAAGCTTTGAGAATCTGCGTCTTTCGACCCTTCTTAATGAGGAATATGATAAGGATAATGCGATTCTGACACTCCACGCGGGAGCCGGCGGAACCGAAAGCTGTGACTGGGCGGGAATGCTTTACCGAATGTATCAGCGCTGGGCAGATAAGAGAGGCTTTACCACGGAGCTTATTGATTTCCTTGACGGAGATGAGGCGGGATATAAATCTGTAACCCTGCAGATAAGCGGAATGAATGCGTACGGTCATCTCAAATCGGAAAAGGGTGTGCACCGTCTTGTAAGAATATCGCCCTTTAATGCTGCAGGCAAGCGTCAGACCTCCTTTGTATCCTGTGATGTCATGCCTGATATCGAAGAGGATCTGGATATCGAAGTGGCTGATGAAGATATAAGAATCGATGTTTTCCGCTCAAGCGGTGCGGGAGGACAGAAGGTTAATAAGACCTCATCGGCGATAAGAATAACACATCTGCCTACAGGAATTGTTGTACAGTGCCAGAATGAGCGCTCGCAGTACCAGAATAAGGATAAGGCGATGCAGATGCTCAGGGCGAAGCTTTATCTCATGAAGCAGCAGGAAAATCAGGAAAAGGAATCGGGAATCAGAGGAGAGGTACGGGATATCAATTTCGGAAATCAGATACGCTCGTATGTACTTCAGCCCTATACGATGATAAAGGATCACAGAACAAATGCAGAAACAGCAAATGCGTCTGCTGTGCTTGACGGAGATATTGATTTGTTTATTAATTCTTATTTAAAGTGGAATAAGCAGAAGAATTGATTTGATATTACCGGAAGGAGTGAGAGAATATGTTTGCAAAGCAGGTTATGTTTGAGGTCGGAGGCCAGCTGTACGGCTTTGACAGCATGTTTGTCAGAACGGTAGAGGTTAATACGGTTGTGAGACCTGTGAGCGGAATGCCTGAGTGTGTTATGGGTGCGGCAACCCTGCGCGGCGAGCTTATTCCGATTTACAATCTCGGTAAAAAGTTTAATGTTTCCGGCACTGTAAATAACGGTCAGGTAATCTATGTAAATACAAAAAGAGGCTGTATCGGCTTTATGATAGAATCCGTACAAAAAATAGGTACGGTTGAAGAGGAACTGCAGGCTGCACTCCCTTCAATAGTAAGGGCGGATTCAACAGCCTGCGTTGCCGGGATTGTTAAACTCGGCAATGACCTCGTAACCGTACTGAACCATGATGCCATTCTTGATGAATCCGAGTACGCAATGATTGATGCGGCATTCCGGAAAATGCAGGACACGGATAATAAAGAAGAATGACAATATTAATTATGATTTTTTGAGCGGCTTGCCTATAGATATCCGCGGATACCTGTGGCGAGCTGCTCTTCCTGTTTAATAAGCTTTTTTGTGATATCCTTGGCTTTTTCGGATGCTGCTTTATACTTGTTAAGATATTTGCTTAAGGATTTTACACCCATATTGCAGCCGTCGGTTATCAAATCGGCAATCGTACCGTCGGATTCATTCATTACGAGCTTCATATTTGTCTTCATCCAGGACATGCCCTTTGCCATCGGATTCGGTTCCTTACCGTCATCATGGTATTCCTCGAGCAGAGCCTGTAGCTCATCCTTAAGCTTTATATGCTCATCCTTGCATTTGGTAAGGCAATTCTTTAAATCCTCGCTGTGAACATATTCGAGCACATCATCAATTGATGCAACCCCCATTTTAATTCCCGCATCGCATTCCCGTAAAAGCTTAATTGTATCATCTTCAATCATGCAATTCTTATCTCCTTACTTTTTTAAGATAAGTATTGGCAATCATGAAAAAATTATTCGGAAAAATCATTCGGAAAAATCATAAGCCTTTTCGCCGCCGATAAATACTTTTTCAAGCTCAAGGTCGTTATTAACAATAAGAAAATCTGCCGGCATCCCGTCTGATATACTGCCAAGCTCCCGGTCGAGGCCGACAGCCTTAGCCGGAATAAGTGTTGCTGAAAGAAGTGCGCGTTCAAGAGGAACACCAAAGGAAACGGCATGCTTAACTGCGTCGAATAGCGTTATTGTTGATCCGGCAAGTGTTCCGTTTTCAAGGAAAGCACGCCCGCCGGTTACTCTTATCGGCATTCCGCCTGCAATGTAATTACCGTCGGGAAGTCCGGTCGGATTAATCGAATCCGAAATCAAAATCATTCTATCGGGCATTGCGGCAAACATAAAACGGATTATCGCAGGATGGATATGTATTCCGTCACAGATGATTTCTGCGTTAAGCCCGTTATCAAATGCAGCGCCGACGACACCCGGCTCGCGATGAAGAAGAGGCTCCATCGCGTTGAAAAGGTGGGTAACATGTGTTGCGCCGGCAGCAGCGGCAGCCTTTGCGGTTTCATAGCTACAGGCTGTATGAGCAATTGAGACGGTTACATTTTTACTGTTATCACGTATAAAGGTAAGGGCATCCGGCAGGGACGGGTCTATATCTACAAGACGTATTGCGTTGCCGCTGAGCTCCTGATAGCTGTCGAACAGCTCCTGTGAAACGGGGCGCAGATACTGCTCATCGTGAGCACCCTTCTTTTTCGGACCGAAGAAAGGTCCTTCCATGTTAATTCCCCTTATAGTGCTTTCTCCGCAGTCCTTATGCCGTGCCTGACGGTTCGTTACATCGCCTATATACCGCATTGCTCTTTCATACTGCTCAAATTCATTTGTCATGGTAGTCGCAAGAATAGAAGTTACTCCGTGTTTTGCATAAAAGCTGCACATTTCCGACATCTCGGAAGGCGATGATTTTGAAAAATCATATCCGAGGCAGCCGTGTGTATGAATATCAAACAGACCGGGCCAAATCATTTTGCCGGTGCAGTCTATGATTTCCTCTGAATTATCCACGGCAGTATCTGCCGTTCCGATATCGCAGATAATTCCGTTTTCTATTGTAAGGTCGGTTTTTGTAAATTTGCCGTCAATAAAGACCTTTGCGTTTGTCAGTTTCATATTAATCTCCGTTCTGTTTATTATTTACCATTCGCCGCAGCAGACTGCCTTAATACCATAAACGCCTGCCATATTGTCCAGCTCCGCCCGGCATATGAGCAGATTCCTGAGACTGTCCGGTATCCCGGGTATTACAAGGTCTGTAAGCCGGTTATGAATGTATTCCTGTGACATAATACCGCCGCCCAGTATTATACAGGATGGATTAAATACTGTTATCAGCGTGATAAGACCGTAGCTGATTTCGTTTATCCAGTCGTTTATAATAGGAATAACAGACGTATCATTTTTATTTAAGGCATCAAAGAGACGCCGCCCGTCAGTGAATTTAGGATTGACTGCGGAGGCATTGCGTATAAGTGCGGTTGTTGAGGCGTATGCTTCGTAGCATCCGCGTGCTCCGCATCCGCAGGGAAGTCCGCCGGGGTGGGTTTTTATATGTCCGAATTCTGCGGCTGCATGATTGCTTCCTCTGTAAAGTTTACGGTCTATGATGATTGCGCCGCCGATGCCGGTTCCGTAGGTGAGCATCAGAAAGTCATTATAATTTCTTCCGGCTCCGTAAATGGCCTCGCCTATAGCAGCTGAATTCACATCATTTTCCACAAATACCGGAAGAAGAAACTCTTTTTCAAGTATACTTTTAATATTTGTGCCGGTGTATCCGGGAATTGTGTTGTTTGCAAACAGAATTGATCCGGAGAGGCTGTCTACCTGTCCGGTAGTGCTTATTCCGATAGCATCGACTGTGAAATCAATGCGGTCAAGGCAGGAACGGATGACACTTTTTATATTGTATAGTAATCTGTCCCTTCCAATGGATGATTCCGAGGGGGCCTCAGCAAAAAAAATAAGGCTGTCGTTTCGGAAAACCGCGTATTTGATGATGGTTCCTCCAACATCAAGAGTAATATTATTCATGATTATCTCCATTCAGAAGCGTAGAATTGAATTATGCCCGGAATAATATGAAAAATATTCCCGGGTAAATATCATGGGCTTATTTGCAACGCTTCGACACAAAAGCCCAATTAGAATACAAGGTTATTATAGCACCGGTAGCGATATTTACAATACAAAATAAAAATAATTTTCAAAATGAAGTAAATAGTTATGAAAAAATGAAAAAGTGATTTCAAAAAACTATTGACTATTTATAAAAAGTGTATTAATATGAGCTTGCACGGGAAAATTTTTTCACCTCAAACAGATTTGGCGAAAAAAAATTCCACTATTCCGGAAGTAGTGTAATGACCTGTATTGACAGGCCGCTTTTTAAACGCTTATTTGTGTTGAGAACGTCACAAATAGTGTGCTGAATGCTGGATTTTTAGCAGAGTACGTTCTTGGAATGGGGACTTTATATGACAGAGCTTAGCAGGATTGACAAAAACATGTCAGCAGTGCCGGCTTCAAAACAGAATATTGTATGGCTGCCGATAAATCATTCGGCGTTTAGAGTATCAGGTTTTATTGAAGCTGAGGCGAGTTACACGGACAGCGATGACGGCGGAATAATGCTTAGTCGCATTCCAAAGGATAAAAGGCAGCTGATTGGACAAATCAACCCCTGTCTTACCCAACTCGGAGCGAATACGTCGGGAGGTCAGTTGGCATTTTGTTCGGACACGGAGAAGGTTTATATAAAGGTAAAGCTTTCCGATATTCATAATATGGTGAATATGACGGCAACGGGAGAGAGTGGTTTTGACTGCTATGTCGGACCGGACAGAAACAGCTTGAAGTTTGTAGGCGTGTCAAAGTTCAATATTGAGGAAGGCGAATATACAGCTGAGCTTGCATCATATCCAAGGGATGGAAAAATGCATGAAATCCTTATTAACTTTCCGTTGTACAATGGGTTTGAGCAATTGATGATAGGCGTAGAACGGGGGGCTGTGGTTGAACGCCCCGCACCGTTTGAGGGCAAAGGAAAGCTGGTGTTTTACGGAACAAGTATTACGCAGGGAGGATGCGCGTCGAGACCCGGAATGGCATATGTTAATATAATAGGAAGAAAGCTGAATATGGAGGTGTGCAATTTCGGCTTTTCGGGTAACGGACTTGGTGAATACGAAGTGGCGGATATGCTGGCTGAAATTGAAAATCCGGCAATGTATGTTCTGGACTACGAGGCAAATTCAGGAACCAACGGACGAATGGTTGCTTCGTTGCGCGGATTTATTGAAAGATTGAGAAAAAAGCATCCAAAAGCTCCGATTCTTGTGCTTAGCCGGATTCCGTATGTTATGGATGAGCTGATACCTGAACTTGGAAGGCAAAGAAAAGAACTGAGAGACTTTCAAAGAACTGTTGTTGAAGAATTTAAAAGCAACGGGGATATGAATATTTATTTTTATGACGGGGCAAAGCTATGGGATTCGGATTATGATGAATATACCGTAGATACTATCCACCCGACGGATTTGGGATTCTATCTGATGGCAAAACGGTTGATCCCGGTGATATGTGGGATTTATAAGAAATAGGAGGATAAACAAAATGTTTAATGGAAAAATGAAAAAGCTTTTTGCTATGCTTTTAGCATGTGTTATGGTTTTTAGCCTGGTTGCATGCTCCGGTGACAGCGCCGGTGAAAGCAAGGACAGCGCAAATGATTCGGCAACGGCATCATCAGAGAATAAGACTGATGTCGGAAAAGAAGAAAATGGTGAGATTACCGGCGTGATTGAAGACACAGATAAGACCCTTGCGGATTATGACAAGGTTACGGGTTTTAACTATTATAATATAGCAGCAGGTATTTCAGATGAGGAATTTAACAACTCAGCGATGGCAAAGATGGTTGAGGAGTATACAGGATATGATGTAAATTATACTCAGGCTCCTGCAGATGCAACTGATTCACAGACTGCCATTACAAATATATTTCTGCTTAAGCAGGATTTTCAGGCAGTTAAGGTAAGCAAGGATCAGTTCTATACACTTCTTGCCCTTGATGCGCTTGCTCCCATTACAGAGTATATTAATGCATCTGTAAATCTTAAAAACGATGTTTCTGTCCTGGGCTGGAATACGGCAACAAAGGATGGCGAGATTTATGGTATTCCCCAAAAGGTAGCTATGGCAACGTCATCAGTCGGTCTTTGCTACAGACTTGACTGGCTGAACGAGTATAATCAGGCAAATCCGGATGCACAGATTCTTGTTCCTTCAGAGGAAAACGGATATTCAATGACACTTTCTGATTTCAAGAAAATGCTTGAGTTCTTCAAAACTAAGGTTCCGGCAGGCGGATATGCTATGGCGATTGATACAAACGGTGTTTTCCTTGAGAATATTCTTCCTGCTTTCGGAATTTACCAGGACTGGGCTGATGTTGACGGAAAACTGACCTATATTGTTGAGCAGCCCGGCTTCATCGATTATGTGACATATATGGAAGATTTGTATGATTCAGGACTCATTATGTATCAGGCAACGTCTGAGGATGCCGGAGCTGTTAAATCACTTCAGTCAAGAACTGTTGGTGTAGGCCGTGCGGCACATTGGAATGCGTATGCAATTGAAACAACTAATGCACCTGAAGGTGTTGAGCTTTCAACTTATACCGATGAAACTATAGGATATATTGAAGCACTTGTTCCCGATGATTGCAAGGGTGATGCAAGCAAGGTAAGAGTATACTGTACAGAGGGTTACGGATTTTATACCGTATTCCCTAATTATGATACCCCTGAGCAGATTGCGGCAGTTGTTGACTGGGCTGATAAGAAGCTTGATGATGCATTCTTCCTTGAGCTTGTCCTTGGAACAGAGGGCACAACCTTTAGTGTGGAAAACGGTTTATACTACCCTGTTTTACCCGCATTTAATGATTCACAGGCATTATCAGATAAATTCCTTGACGGTTCTAAGGAAGTCGAATATGAGAAATACTGGCTTTGCCGTACAAGAAAGACCGCAGCACAGGATAAGATGTTCAGTATAATTAATTACAATATTGAGAACACCGGAGTACAGAACCCGATTACAGTAATGCCTCCCAATGAGACATATGATACATATTATAATGCTGCGAATGCAGAGGTTAAAAATATGATGGTTACAAGCATGTATGCAGCTGAGGTTCCCTTTGATCTTGCAGCAGTACAGGCTAAGTGGAATGAGTACGAGGGTGCTGCTATTACAGAAGCGGTTAACAGTTGGTATTCCGTATGGTCGGATAAGGATACCTTTAACAGCGTTAAACCCAGATAATTATTGCCGACACCTTATAAATGAGTAACGCCGGCACCTGATAAATGGCGCCGGCAGACAAAACAGGCCGGGACCTTCGTGCATAACGCGGAGGTCCCGTAATTAAGAAGAGGCATGGGAAATGGAGATTAGTATGACAGAAAAGAAGAAAACTGAGGGAATCAGCAGAAAGGGAAAGGCAAGCTTTCGGCAGCAGATGAAACAGAACGGAAATCTGTTTATGTTTTATATACCGGCTGTCATATTTGCAATTCTGTTTTCGTATATACCAATGCTTGGATTGATTATGGCATTTAAAGAAAATCCCAATCTGCTGGGTAGCTCATCTGCCATACAAGGAATTCTTGATGCGGATTGGGTCGGTCTTGAGAATTTTGTGAAGATATTTTCCAAACAGGAGGTAATAAATGCACTCCGTAATACTCTTGTTATCAGCAGTCTGAAGATAATAATTGTATTTCCTATTCCGATAGCACTGGCAATTCTTATAAATGAAATGAGAGGCAGGGTTGTCAGAAGGACGCTGGAAATTTCAATGTATATTCCTTATTTCCTGTCGTGGGCAACGATAGGAGGCATATTTATTGCATTACTAAACAAGGATACGGGTCTTGTTAATAATTTTCTGGCATTTTTCGGACACGAAAGAGTACCCTTTACAACAAGCAATTCTACCTTCCCCGGAGTTCTGGTTATCACACAGGCCTGGAAAGACGTAGGCTGGAGTACGATTACATATATGGCAGCAATTACGGCGCTTGACCGCAATCAGGTTGAAGCTGCGAAGATAGACGGTGCCTCGAAATGGCAGCAAATCAGGTATGTAACTCTGCCGGGTATTATGCCTACGGTAGCGGTTATGTTTATCTTGAGAATCGGTGGAATTATGAATGCAGGATTTGAGCAGGTATTTGTATTATATTCACCGTATGTACAGCAGAGTGGAGACATACTCGGAACATATACCTACAGGCTTGTTCGCGAAGCGGCACTTATTCCGCAGTATTCACTGTCTACTGCGGTAGGTTTGTTTAATTCGGTGGTTGCATTGATTCTTATTGTCGGCGGTAATTTGATTTCAAAGAAATGCTTTAACAGAGGAATATGGTAGGAGGGAAGCAGATATGAATAGAGAAAAAGAAAATCATACAGTGCGAAGAATTATGCTTGCCTGCCTTATGCTGTCGCTGATAATTCTTATGATGCAGCTGATTGATAAGCGATTTACCGTAGAGCTTCGGGATGTAATGAATCTGGTCTTTGCTGCATTATGGCTTGTTATGGAAATTGAAGCTGTTGTCAGGATATGCCGTATATCGTCGCAAAAGGGATTTGAGGAGTATCTGAAATATGACAGGGCAGAAATGATATATATTGTTTTGTCGCCTGTGGCGCTTGTGATTTCGTTTGTGAATCCCGTAATGGCAGCTTTTCGTTGGATAGCTTTGCTTAAGCTTCCCAACGTTCTCAGAAGATATAACGATGAAAATGTATTTCAGATTATTACAAAGGGAATTGCTGTTTTGCTGATTGCGTTTTTTCTTGTACCCTTTTTAAATGTATTGGCAAATGCATTATCAAAGCCGGGTCAGATAATTAATATTTTACCTAAAAATGTCGACTGGTTTGCAATGAAATACGTATTGTCGGATTCGGGCTTTTTAAAGTCGTTCGGTAATTCAATTTTTGTTACGATTGTCGGAACAATGATATCTGTTTTGTCAATGGCACTGGCAGCATATCCGCTTTCGAAGCCGAACATGCCGCTCAGGCGGACAATGATGCTGTTTTTCATGATTGTAATGCTGTTCAGCGGAGGAATTGCACCGAATATCCTGCTTGTTAATGCGCTTGGTCTTATTGATACCATATGGGCACTTATTCTTCCGTCAGTTGTAATGGTCTATTATTTGCTGCTCCTAAAAGGATTTTTTGAAAGCATTCCGGCGGAGCTTGAAGAGTCGGCCAAGCTCGATGGGGCATCAAACATTAATATTCTGTTTAGAATTATTGTACCGGTTGCATCACCTATGATTGCAACAGTATCATTTTTTACTGCGATTACATATTGGAATAATATAAATAATTCAATACTTTATGTTACAACCAATAAGGACATATACCCGGTTCCGATGTATATCAAGAACTTCCTGGGACAGAATCCTATGGAAATAGCTATGAATAATCCGACACTGCTCACATATTGGGACGGTATTAAAATGAGCTATGTGTTAATGTCGATTATTCCAATAGCATGTGCATATCCCTTTATTTTTAGATATTTGAAAAATGACGTTTCGGCCGGTGCTGTTAAGGGCTGACAATGGATAAAGGCGCATAATGGTGCGCGGAAATGAGGACATTTATGAGGTTTGAAATTGCAGTTATCGGCGGTAGTCTGGGTGGAGTTCAGGCTGCCATAAGTGCGGCAAAGCTTGGAAAGCACGTTTATATGTGCGAGGAAACTGACTGGATTGGGGGACAACTGACTTCCCAGGCGGTTCCGCCTGATGAGCATCCGTGGATTGAACGCTTTGGAGCTACAGCCAGATATCTTGACTATCGAAAAAAAGTAAGAGAGTATTACAGGAGTCTGGATGAGTTTTCTGAAGAAGCGTCAAAGAAGGAGGCTTTTTGTCCGGGAAATTCGTGGGTGTCCAGAGTGGCGCATGAGCCTCTGGCGGCTCTCGGCATTTTAACGGACATGATGCGGGAATACACGGAAGCAGGACTGATTACCATTGAGTATAACACGATTGCCTGTGACAGTATGGTTTCTGAAGATAGTAGGATTATCAGTGTAACAGTTAAGAATAAAATAAGCGGCCAGTGCAAAGAGATAGAAGCCGAATACTTCCTTGATGCAACAGATTGCGGTGATTTGCTCCCGATTGTCGGAGCGGAATACAGAACCGGTGCAGAGAGCAGGGCAGAAACCGATGAGCCGCATGCTCCGCTTACGGAAGATCCGCAGGACATGCAGCCGGTGACATGGGTTGCGGCCCTTGAGCTTAATCCGGATGGCGATTACAAAATTGATAAGCCTGAATTATATGAATACTTTTCCGGGCTCGGAGTACCGTATGATGATAACAGACTTTTAAGCTGGTACTGTGCGGACTGTAAAACGCGCAGGAAGGTAAGAATGGCAATGTTTGATAATGAAGTAAAGGAAAGCCCGTTGGGTCTGTGGAGCTACAGAAGAATAATAGATACTGCAAATTATACTGACGGCAGGAAAGAGGTAACGCTTTTGAATTGGCCGCAGAACGATTATGCCCTCGGAAACGTTTTTGATGACAGGGAGGCGGAAAAGCATCTTGAGATGGCAAGGCAGCAGACTCTTTGCGCAGTGTATTGGCTTCAGAACGAAGCAGAACGCCCTGATGGAGGACGCGGGTATGCGGTAAGACTCCGCCCCGACATAATGGGAACCGAGGATGGCCTGGCAAAAGCAGCATATATTCGTGAATCAAGAAGAATTGTGGCAAAGAAAACAATTCGTGAGCAGGATGTATTAAGAAGCATGAATAAAGAGCCTAAGACCTATGCTGATTCAATCGGAGTGGGGCATTATGCGATAGATGTACATATGACTACAAAGTCACATACTTTTCTATATGATTCGACGCATCCATTCGAAATACCGTTTTCGGCGATGGTGCCGGTAAGAATCAAAAATCTGTTGCCTGCCTGCAAAAATATCGGCTGTACACATTTAACGTCGGGCTGTTACAGACTGCATCCCGTTGAATGGAATATAGGGGAGGCAGCCGGTTATGCGGCAGCATACTGCATAGACAAAAGTATTACACCTGCAGAGCTGCTTGAAAGAGGAATGGATGAGTTCCTGCAGCTGCTTGAGAAGGAAGGAGTACAGCTTCATTGGGATTTTTCCGCAATGGAGAATGTGAGGTAAATATGAAAATAGTATTATTGCCTTTGGATGAGAGACCCTGTAATTTTGAATTCCCGGTTAAGCTGTTTGACTCGGAGGAATGTGGGATTGTTCGTCCGGACAGACTCGGAGACAAAAAGATTCCTGCAGATATGGATGAAATCAGAGAATTTCTTGTCAGCCAATGCAGGGAAGCGGATGCGGCTGTTATTTCAATGGATACTTTGCTGTATGGCGGACTGATACCGTCAAGACTCCACAAATACAATGCCGATCAGATTCAGGAAAGACTTGAGCTTCTGCGTCATATAAAGAGGGAAAATCCCGACTTACGTATTCTGGCATTTCAATGTATAATGCGTTGTCCTTCTTATTCAAGCAATGATGAGGAACCGGATTATTATGAAATTTGCGGTGCAGAAATACATGAGCTTGGGAAAATACTGCATAAAGAGAAGCTTGCGGTCGGGGATCCGGGTGATAAGCAGCAGTTACTGGAGAAAATACCCGCAGATGCATTGAAGGATTATACAGAAAGAAGACAATTCAATCTGCGATTTAATATTGAAACCCTGAAGCTGGCGGAAGAAGGCGTTATTGAGTTCCTGGTTATACCGCAGGATGATTCGGCGTCATACGGGTATACTGCAATGGATCAGGCAGCAGTTAGAAAGGAAATACGTAATCGGGAATTGGATGATAGGGTATATATTTATCCCGGTGCCGATGAAGTTGGTCTGACCTTACTTGCAAGAATATGTAATCAGCTTCACGGGAAATCGCCTTCGGTTTATTTAAAATATGCATCGATACATGCTCCTTATATAGTTCCGCGTTATGAAGATCGTGCTCTGGGAGAAACGGTGAAATATCATCTGATGGCTGCGGGCTGCATTCAGGCGAAGAGTTCGGCAAAGGCGGATTTTGTGCTGGCGTTGTCAGCGGGAGCATTTGAAATGCCGGAAGCGGATTGCCAGTCTGACTGTGCCGAAAGCTTTGAACGGGATCGTAATCTGACTGAGCTGGTAGGCGCGATTGAGGGCTATCTTCATATTGGAAAGCCGGTAAGCATTTGTGATAATGCGTACGCAAACGGAAGTGATCTTGAGCTTATCAGGGCTATGAACAGAAGGAACCTGCTGTTCAGGGTTGCGGGATACGCAGGCTGGAATACGTCGTCAAATTCACTTGGAACGGCTATAGCACAGGGTGTGAGATATCTGTATTATGGGGACACGGATAAGCATAGAGAGTTCCTTTTGCTGCGCTATCTTGAGGATGCCGGTTATTGTGCGTTAATACGGAGGAAGATTACGGATAATGAACTCCCGTCTATGGGATTGAACTATTTTGATGTAAAAAGCAGTACGGGAGAGATTAGTCTGCTGGTAAAGAAAGAGCTTGAGGGGTTTGCTGAGAAATATTTATCGTCTGTTTTCGGTCAGATTGAGATAAAAGATGTCAGGATGCCATGGCGAAGAATGTTTGAAGCTGACATCAATGTCTCATATACAGAAAGCAGTATGTAGAATGGAGATAATATGAAACTGAACGAAGATATACTTGACAGGCTGAACGGGGGTCTGATTGTGTCCTGTCAGGCATTGAAAACAGAACCTTTATACAGTTCGTATATTATGGGAAAGATGGCTTATGCGGCATCGCTCGGAGGAGCCTCGGGAATACGTGCAAATACTCCGGAGGATATAACGGAGATAAAAAAGACAGTAACACTTCCCTTGATAGGATTATATAAACAGGTGTATAATGATAGTGATGTTTATATTACACCGACAATTGCTGCAGTTGATGAGCTGGTGAAGTGCGGTGCTGATATAATTGCAATGGATGCTACGGACAGAAAGAGACCCGGAGGGGTTTCGCTTGATGATTTTTTTGGTGAAATACGGACGAAGTATCCGACGCAATTATTTATGGCGGATTGCTCAACCTTTGAGGATGCAGTACATGCGCAGAAACTGGGATTTGACCTTGCGGGAACCACTCTGCGCGGGTATACGGAAGAGACAAAGGAGGTTAAAATCCCGGATTACGATATGCTCAGAGAAATGACAAAAGAGCTGGAAATCCCGATAATAGCGGAGGGCGGAATCTGGGAACCCGAGCAGCTGAAAAGGGTATTTGAATGCGGCATTTTTGCTGCAGTAGTAGGGACTGCGATAACAAGGCCGATGGATATTACAAAGCGATTTGTTAACGCGATAAATAAATAGGGGGAGTATGGATTATTATGGCAGAAGGTTTGTTTTCAAGAATGGAAAAGACATATCCACAGTTTACTAAGTCTGAAAAAAGAGTAGCGGATTACGTTTCCGGTAATTCGGAGAAAATTCTGTATATGTCAATTACGGATTTTGCAGAAGCGTGCGGAGTAGGTGACACTACGGTATTTCGTTTCTGCAAGGCTCTGAAATTGAACGGATACCAGGAATTCAAGGTATATCTTGCGCAGGATCTGGCAGTTAAGACAGGTAGTGATTATTCGATTGTCGGTTCAGTATGTCAGGATGACGATATTCAGACGGTTTGTAAAAAAGCGCTGGCTATGGATATTTCTGCTTTGACAGAAACCTTTGAGGGACTTGATTTTGATACTGTTGCCAAGGTTGTAGAGCTTATGGCGGGAGCAGTGAAGATTCAGTTTTTCGGAATGGGTTCCTCGGGAGTTGTCGCGCAGGAAGCAAAGATGAAATTCATGAGAATTCTGCCTAATGTCGAATATGTTTCTGACTGCCATATGCAGTATATGTCGGCTGCGTTATTAACAAGCGCAGATCTTGCAATTATTTTTTCCTATTCGGGCTCGACAAAGGATTCTATTGAGATTACAAATATAGCTAAGAGGAGCGGCTGTAAGGTTGTTTGTATAACCCGATACGCAAATTCGCATCTTGCCTGTATGGCAGATGAGGTACTGGTATGCGGTTCAAATGAGGGCCCGCTTGAGGGAGGCGCCGCAACAACCTCTATGGTACAGCTGTACATACTTGATATACTCTATCTGCAGTATTTTACCAGACACTATAGGCAGTGCAGAATAAGCAAGGAAAAGACAACGGAGGCTATTTCCACAAAGGTTCTGTAGGAGCCGGATAAAGGAGGAGTGCTGAATGGCTGATAAGCCTGTACATATTGAAGAGCTTGGGATTGAAGCAGCATTTACATACGATTTTTCCAGTCACGGAGAGATTTTTTGGATAAATTCCGTCGGAGTATGCGAGGAACTGCGTCAGCAAAACGGATTTGCGTCACTGCTGTTTTGCAACGAAATGTTACCGGATAACAGAGAGCTTCCTGATGACGCTGCGGTTATCTGTTTTGATGAAAAGCCGTCTGTGACAGGGGTTTTTAGAAGGACCTCTGCCGGATGGACAAACAGGGAAGGTGAGATTTGTGAGCAGCCTGACCTTGCGGGGATGCATTCTATGCTTGTTGTCAACTGCGGTCAGAGTTTTGATGCAGAGAAGACGGCGGAAACGGTTTTTGGGGCGTTCAAACAAGGAGACGCGGTCAGGTTCAGACAGGGAACGAAAGGCCTGTCCCCGAAAGAAATAGAAGAGTTATTTATCTCCGGAGAAGAGGGAAAGATGCAGCTCAGGGTTAACAATCCTGAGTTTTCTACTGTCAGGGATACAAAATATACGATTACCGGAAGCTTGATTAGCGCAGTATACGGGAAAGGATATGTATTAAGAGTTAATGTTTCGGACGGAAAATCCGAGCGAACAGAAAATTTCTATATTGTCGGCGGAGAACCTTACTGGTCAGTCGAAATTGTACTGAATAAGGGCGTGAATTATATATCATGTGAGATTTTATCCGACGGACTGACGGAAACGGATATTGTGAACTCTCATATTGTATTTGTTACGGGCGGAGAAGTAAAAGTCAAGGATAGAATTATGTGGGTCGAGCAGTATGTAAATTCACAAACCACAAATTCAGCCGATAAAATAGAAGAACTCACAGCGCAGGCGCTGCAGGCGGGGATAACCTCCTTTGCGCTTGATTTGAAGGGCGTGGAGGGATATTGTTCATACAAAAAGTCTTTTAGGACAGGAGTACCGTATATGACGGAAACCCCGAACCCGAAAAAGAAAATAGACATGGATATTGATTTTCTGGAAGAGTTTATTGCAATTGCTCATGCTAAGGGAATCAAGGTTTACGGAAGCTTCAATTTCTTTGTTGAAGGAAATCTCATGTCACGGGATTCTGCGATAAGAATTTCCGAGACGCATCCGGATTGGGCGGAGATGCTTTATGCTCCTGAGGATGGAGGCAGGATAGTAAGTGTACTCGAGTCAAAAAAGAATAGTGCGTTATGCTATGTTAATCCCGCTAATAGAGAGGTATGGGCCTTTGAAGCCGAGCGTGTAAGAGAAGTCCTCGAAAACTATGATGTTGACGGAATAATCATGGACAGAACACGCTATGATAATTGTTATGCGGATTTCAGTGATGTTACACGCGTACAGTTCGAAGACTATTTGAAAAAGCGCGGAAAGAGTATGGAGAAATGGCCGGAGGATATATACCGGTTTTCTGAAACAGGTGCGGTTATTCAGGGACCGTTGTATATCGAATGGTTTACCTTCCGAAGCAGCGTGATACGTGATTTCTCAATATATCTTAAGGGTGTTGTTGACGAGTATCGTGATAAGGGCAAAAGGGATATTAAATTAGCCGCATATGTGGGCTCGTGGTATGATTTATACTATCAGAACGGTGTTAACTGGGGAGATAAAAGCTTTGTATATAACAATATGCTCAAATTTCCTCTGCCGCAGCTGTATACGGAGGAGTATGCGGAGACCTCCTATCTGGACAATATCGATTTTCTCATGACGGGATGTTATTATGAGACTGCCGAGATGATTGACAAATATGTAACGATAAGTAATATTGTTACGAATGGTAAAATTCCGGTAATTGCTTCAGTCAGCCTGCCTCATCTTACCACGGAGGAAGCGCTTAATGTTGCGATAGATACCTGTCTTGACAGAAGTGACGGTTTAATGATTTTTGACTTATGCTATACGGACTGGAAAGCATTGATAAAAGCGATGAATTATGTTTGCTGCGGTGAGAAAAATCAAAAATAAAACGGATTGTATTGAAAAATATGATAAGGACTTCGCTACGGGGTAGCGGAGTCCTTATATTTATGCTATTATTGAAACAATTATTTGTTTGGAGGCTGGCTATGTATAAATATGTTTTGTTTGATCTTGACGGAACACTTACGGACCCGGGAATAGGGATAACTAACGGAGTTATGTACGCGCTTAAAAAGTTTGGAATAGAGGTAAGCGACAGAACAGAGCTGTACAAATTTATCGGACCGCCTCTTCTTGAGTCTTTTATGAAATATTACGGATTGTCGGAGGAAGACAGCAGACAGGCAATTGTTTATTACAGAGAACAGTATAACACTACCGGGTTATTTGAAAACGAGGTATATGAAGGGATTCCGAAGCTTTTATCGGAGCTTAAGGAGGCCGGAAAAATGATACTTCTTGCAACCTCTAAGCCTCAGGAATCGGCGACCCGTATTTTAAAGCATTTCGGATTATATGAATACTTTGATTTTGTCGGCGGAGCATCAATGGACGGCTCGAGAACGAAGAAGGCGGATGTTATTTCTTATGTGCTCGACAGCTGCGGAATAACTGACCTTGAAGCCGCAATTATGGTCGGAGACAGAGAGCATGATGTGCTTGGAGCAAAGCAGGTCGGACTGAAGACAATCGGAGTTCTGTTCGGGTACGGCAATTATGAAGAGCTTGAGCAGGCAGGAGCTCTGTATATAGCGGAAAAGGTAGAGGATATTTCGGGATATATTCTTGGCTGAAATTAAAACGATTTATATGGAAGCTGCGATGATTGTCTGACAGGCGGTCCTTGATGAGTTTGCGAGTGGGATGAATCGGTATGGCAGAAGAAGCCGGAGGAGTGTAGTGTGAAAAATCATATACTATGATTTTTCACACGGCTATTTGTTCCTGAGCGAAAACAAATAGCCATTGCGATATTCCTCGCGACAAGTCGCTCAGAAATGGGGATTATTATGAAAGAAATCAGAGTGCGTGAATTCTATGGTAAGAGAGGCGCATATAAAATCTTTATTAAGGAGTATCTGCCCGAAGCGGCGGAAAAATCGGAGAATGCTTTTGCAAAATATCCGGCAGTGATTTTGAGTCACGGCTTTGGCGGTAATTATGAAGGAATGGAGTATTATGCAATTGCTCTGACAAGAAAAGGATATGCGGCGTATTGCTTTGATTTCTGCGGAGGCTGCATTGTGGGACGCAGTGACGGCAGCAGTACCGAAATGACCGTAGAAACGGAATGCATGGATTTGAAGGCGGTATTGCATGAGGTGCAGTCGCTTCCTTATATTGATAATGAGCATATATCTCTGCTGGGCTGCAGTCAGGGCGGTTTTATTTCGGGACTCGTTGCGGGTGAATGCGGTGAAGAGATAGATAACCTTATAATGTTCTTTCCTGCATTATGTATTCCCGACCATGCGCGTATGGGCTGTCTCGGCGGGGCTTCATATGATGTTAATAACGTTCCGGAGATTATTGAATGCCCCGGAGGGATGCGGATATCAAAGGCTTTTCATGATAATGTCGTGTCAATGGATCCGTTTTTGCGGATTAGCGCGTATAAGGGGAGGGTTCTTCTGCTGCAGGGACTTGATGACAATATTGTTAATTATTCCTATGCAGTTAAGGCGAAAGAAAGCTACGCGGCTGATAACTGTATGCTTCAGCTGATTAAGAACGCGGGGCACTGCTTTGATGAGCAGCAGAATGAGAGTGCAATAATAGCCGTTGAGCATTTTCTTGATAAAAAGCAGGAGCTTCTTTCGATACAGGTTTTTATTACGGGCTGTACGGTTCTTGCGGACCGGGAGGATTATTATGAGGCAGAGGTAAGCTTTACCGGATATTGTGAGAACCGTTATTTCAAGGGCTGTATAATTCCGGAGGGTGTGGATGTTCAGAAAAGACACGGAGACGGGCCTGTGGTGCTGAGAGCGGAGTATACGCTTCAGGGTGTGGATTTTGAAAATAAGAGCTGTAAAATTCATATAATTAACAGTAAAGCGGGCGAGCGTTACAGACCTGTAATAGATACGGACAGCAGTGCGCTGGGCTTCTTAAACAATGCGGAGCTGACTGCGGCGCTTGAGTGCTGGCCGGGAGGTCTTACGGTAAGAATATTCGGTTGATTCATAGAGAGCTTTTCTGCGACACGGCGCGTGGGAAAGGGATTGGGACGGAATTAAGAGAAACCCGGATAAGCCGGTGTGTGATGAAGGCTTATCCGGGGATTTTTGACTTATCGGGTTAACACTAAAAACAGAACAAACATTCGAAAAAATACTGTACATTTTGCATGGGCTGTGATAATATATGGAAATATACAGATACGGAGGGTGGCAGACTAATGTTTGGTTTTTTTAAGAAATCAAGGTCGTCGGGAGAATTAGACCGCATAATTGCGGAAATTAATATGAATATGCAGAACAACTACAAGGATGCCGCCCAGGCAGCGCTAAAAGAGTTTGAGGCATGCTTTTTGAGGCTTTCCGGCGAGGGCGCGCTGAGTGACGGTCAGCGTGCGGAATATTCCGCAAAGCTTGATTCATATAAGCAGAAGCTTAAGGCATACAGCCATAAGGATCAGAGACCGTATTGGTAAGAGATGGGAGGAAAACCATGGACAAATTTATACTACATTCCGAATACAAGCCCACAGGTGATCAGCCGCAGGCCATAAAGGAGCTGGTTGACGGCTTTCTTGAGGGAAACCAGTTCGAGACCCTTCTTGGTGTTACCGGTTCGGGTAAGACCTTTACCATGGCGAATGTTATTACCGCGCTTAAC